>JBDTLN010000136.1:0-6385 GCA_039934795.1 Bauldia sp.
GGCTGCGAGGAACTCGACTGGACCTTATCGGTGCTGTTCGACGGCATGGGCGCCCTCTCCTCGAAATTCAACGACCGTCCGGAGGCGGCGTCGCGCGCCTATGACAAGAATCGCGACGGCTTCGTCATCAGCGGCGGCGCCGGCGTGGTGGTGCTCGAAGAACTCGAACATGCCAAGGCGCGCGGTGCCCGCATCTACGGCGAACTCATCGGCTACGGTGTCACCTCGGATGGCGTCGACATGGTGGCGCCCTCCGGCGAAGGCGCGGCGCGCTGCATGCGCATGGCCCTCGCCACCGTCCGCGACAAGGTCGACTACATCAACCCGCACGCCACCTCGACGCCGATCGGCGACCTCAAGGAGATCGAGGCGATCCGCGCCGTGTTCGGTTCCGGCGACAAGTGTCCGCCGATCTCGGCGACCAAGTCGCTGACCGGCCACTCGCAAGGCGCCACTGGCGTCCATGAGGCGATCTACTCGCTGCTGATGATGAGCAACGGCTTCATCTGCGAGAGCGCCAACATCGAGGAACTCGATCCGGATTTCGCCGACATGCCGATCGTGCGCAAGCGCATGGACGATGTCGAGGTCAACACCGTCGTCTCCAATTCCTTCGGATTTGGCGGCACCAACGCAACGCTGGTCCTTCAGCGCTACGCCGGCTGAACCGGAAAGAGGGGGATCGGAAGATGACCAGCGGCCTGATGAGCGGCAAGCGCGGATTGGTGATGGGGGTCGCCAACGACCACTCGATCGCCTGGGGCATCGCCAGGCGCCTTGCCGCCGAGGGTGCGGAGCTCGCCTTCACCTATCAGGGTGAAGCGTTCGGCCGGCGCGTCCGGCCGCTCGCCGCCTCGCTCGGCTCGTCGCTGCTTCTGTCCTGCGATGTCGAGGACGAGAAGTCGATCGACCAGACCTTCGATGCCCTGGTGCGCTCGTGGGGCAAGCTCGACTTCCTCGTCCACGCCATCGCCTTCTCGGACCGCAACGAGTTGAAGGGGCGCTACGCCGACACGACACGGCAGAATTTCGTCCGCACCATGCTCATCTCGTGCTTCTCCTTCACCGAGGTGGCGCGCCGCGCCGCAGCGATCATGCAGCCCGGCGCCGCCATGCTGACGCTGACCTATGGCGGCTCGACGCGGGTCATGCCCAATTACAACGTCATGGGCGTCGCCAAGGCAGCGCTGGAATCCTCGGTGCGCTACCTCGCCTACGACTTCGGCGACCGCAATATCCGGGTCAACGCGATTTCCGCCGGGCCCGTTCGCACCCTCGCCGGATCGGGCGTCTCGGATGCGCGCATGATGTTCTCCTACCAGCGCAAGAACTCGCCGCTCCGCCGTTCCGTCACCATCGAAGAGATCGGCAACACGGCGCTCTATCTTCTCTCCGGCATGTCGTCCGGCGTCACCGGCGACATCCATTTCGTCGATTCCGGCTACAACACGGTATCGATGCCGCGGCTCGGCGAGCTGAAGACCCTCGACGCGCCGGAAGAGCCGGACTCGGAGGCCGCCGAATAGCTGGCGGTCATGGCCGACTCGCTTCTCGACAGGGTCGGCCGGTTTCTCGCCCGCTACTTGCGCACCCAGTCGATCGGTTACGAGCCCTACACGCCGTCCGACCCCGAGACGCTGCGCGCCACGCTCCAGCCGGCCGACATTCTTCTCGTCGAAGGCAACCAGCGCATCTCGGCGGCGATCAAGTATCTCACCCAGTCGACCTGGTCGCATGCCGCCCTCTACATCGGCGATCCCCTGAAACCAGGGCATGATGACGACAAGGTGCTGATCGAGTGCAACGTCGCGGACGGCTGCATCGCCGTGCCGCTCTCGGCCTATCGCAACTTCAACACCCGCATCTGCCGGCCGGTCGGGCTGACCGACGCCGACCGCAAGGCGGTGACACAATTCATGATCGGCAGCATCGGCCGGCAATACGACGTCAAGAACATCGTCGACCTAGCCCGCTACCTGTTGCCGACGCCGCCGGTGCCGGTGCGCTGGCGCCGCCGGATGATCGCCTTCGGCTCGGGCGATCCGACGCGGGCGATCTGCTCCAGCCTCATCGCCGAGGCCTTCGGGCGCATCGGCTACCCGATCCTGCCGCTGATCGAGACGCGCGACAGCGCCATGACCCATCCGGCCAGCACCTATTCGCGCGGCGAGATTCTCCACATCCGCCACTACTCGCTCTACACGCCCCGCGATTTCGACCTGTCGCCCTTTTTCCGCGTCGTCAAGCCGACCATCGAGCACGGCTTCGACTACAAGCTCCTCAAATGGAGCGCCGGGGGCGATGACAGCACACCGTCCCCGCCGTCGGTATAACGCGAGCTATTGAGCCTTCTTCTTCAGCCATTCCTGCATGACGGCGATCTCGCCCTCCTGCGCCTTGACGATGCCTTCGGCAAGTTTCCGGATTTCGGGATCGGAGCCGAACGCGATGACGATCTTGGCCATGTCGATGGCGCCTGCATGGTGCGGGATCATGCCCTTGACGAAATCGACGTCGGCGTCGCCGCTATAGGTGATCGCCATCGCCCTGTGCATCTTGTTGTTGGCTCCCTGAAAAGCGAGGGAGGAAGGGCCGTCGTCGCCTTTCGGCTGGCTCATGCCGCCCATCATGCCTTCGCCGTTCATGCCGGGCATTTCGTCCATCATGTCGTGCATGCCGCCCATTTCGGCGGCGATCGAGGGTGGCACCTTCGTGGCGAGGGCTGCGAGCCCCAGCGCCAGGGCGACGCCAAGGGCGATGAACAGAGTCTTCATTTCATGTCTCCTGAGCCCGTGTCGGGCAGGTTGCTTCGCGCCACCAGACGCAGGGTCGGTCGGCGTTTGTGATCTCTCGAAACAATCGCGGTTCAGGCTCGGGGAGGCGGCTCTGCGGGTTCCACGGCAATGGCCGTCGCCAGCCGGTCGATCGGCGGAGCAGCGGCGTGGCGGACGGTCTCTTCCGGCAGGTGCGTCGCGGGCAACGTTACCGCTGCCGCGTACGAGGCCACGCAACAGCCGAGGGCCATCGTCTTGGCGGGCGCGGAATGACTCGGATGGCCGGGAGCGACGCCATGATTCATCGCGCCGTGGACCATGGATTGATGCTGGGATTGATGCGGGCAGAGCACCGTGTTCTGCGGCGTCTCCGTCGCATACGCCCACGAGACCGGCGCCGCCACCAGGGACAGGACCAAGAGGATCGCTGCGACCGCACGCATGGGTTGGACCCCCCGAAGCCACTGACATGTGGTCGGGTGCCGACGATGTCAATCTGGGGTTAGCCACAAACCCGGATCGAGTTGCGGTCGAGGGTCGCCCTGATAATCTCCACCGCCAGAGGCGACGGCGGAGATCGATCGAATGACCGAACGCGGCACAAATCCCGATCGACGGCGCGTGCTGGGCCTCGGCGTGGCCGCGGCCGGCCTCGCCATGCCGGCAATCGCCCGGGCAGACGAGCCCATTGTCTGGAAGATGGCCGCGGCGTGGCCGAAGGACACGCCCGGCCTCAGCAGCAATGCCCGCCGCGTCGCCGACGCGATCGCGGCGATGTCGGGCGGCCGGCTCACGATAAAGGTGTTTGCGGCTGGCGAACTCGTCCCAGCCGACCAGGTCTTCGACGCCGTTTCGGCGGGCACGGCCGAGGCCGGCCATTCGGCCTCCTACTACTGGCAGGCCAAGGACCGGGCGTTCCATTTCTTCACCGGCGTGCCGTTCGGCCTCACTGGCGTCGAGCATGCCGCATGGCTCTATTTCGGCGGCGGCCAGGCACTCTGGGAGCGGGCTTACCAGCCGTTCGGCGTCGTCCCGTTCTTCGTCGGCACGCCTGGCCCGCAGGCCGCCGGCTGGTTCATGCAGGAAGTACGCACCCTCGACGATCTCAAGGGCGTCAAGATGCGGATCGCGGGGCTAGGCGCGGAGATCTTTCGCCGCCTCGGTGTCGTCGTCGTGCCGATGACCGTGCCGAAAATTGTCGACGCGCTGAAGAGCGGCGAGCTGACCGCCGCCGAGTGGGTCGGGCCGTGGAACGATCTCGCTCTCGGACTCAACCGCGCCGCCAAATTCTACTACATGCCGGGCTTCAACGAGATCGGCTCGGCGGTGGAACTGATCGTCAACCAGAATGCGTGGACCGCGCTGCCGCCCGATCTGAAGGAGATCGTCCGCCGCGCCGCCATGGCGTCGGCAACCGAGACCACGGCGGATTTCACCTACCACAACATCACGGCGCTGGCCTCGCTCACCGACCAGGGCGTCCAGATCCGCTCTTTCCCGGTCGCCATTCTGCAGGCGGCCGCGGTCGAGTCGGCGGCGATCCTCGCCGATCTCGCCACCGCCAGTCCGATCGCCGGCGAGGTCCATCAGTCCTTCATGGCCTATCGGGAGCGCGCCGCCGCCTATTGCCGCAGCGCCGACCTGGCCGCCCTGAAGATGCGCGAGATCGCTCTTGCCGGGTAATCTCAGAGCATCAGCTGCATCAGCACCAGATCCTGCCAGCGGCCGAACTTGGTGCCCACTTCCGGCAAGCGGCCGACGACCGCGAAGCCCTGCTTCTCGTGGAGCCGGATCGAGACGGCGTTGTCGGCGGTGATGGCGGCGAGCATGACGTGCTTGCCGAGGCCGCGCGCCGCGACGACGAGCGCCGCGAGGATCGCCGTGGCGACGCCACGGCCCCGCGCCTCCGCGGCGACGTAGACCGAATCCTCGACCGTGAAACGGTAGCCGTCGAAAGCGCGGAAATCGCCGAACGAACCATAGCCGAGGATAGCGCCGCCCGCCTCGGCGACCAGCACCGGATAGCCGAGCGCGCGCCGCGCGGAAGCCCAGGCGCGGCGGTTCTCAAGGTCGACCTGACTGTCGTTCCAGATCGCCGTCGTGTTGGCGACGGCATCATTGTAGATCGCAAGGATTGCCGGCAGGTCGCGGTCTTCCATGGGGCGGACGACGACGCTCATCGCAGCCGCTTGTAGAAGATGACCGTGTCGCAGAAGCCGCCCTTCGGCAGCAGCGCGAAATCGGGAATGACGCCGACGCGCGTCCAGCCGAGTTCGGTGTAGATGTGCCCGGCGGCGGGGCTGGCGGTATCGAGGCAGAGGAGCGACTTGCCGCGCGCCGCCGCAACCGTCTCGGCCGCCGTCATCAACGCCCGCCCGAGGCCGCGCCCGCGGGCGCTGCGATGGACGAGGAGCTTGCGCACCTCGCCGCGATGCGGCTGGTTCGGCGGCAGGTCATAGGCGATCTGCACCGTGCCGCGGGGGATGCCATCGACCTCGGCGACAAGGACGCTGACCTGGTCTTTACCCGCCGCGTCCGCCACCTTTTCCCAGAAGGCCATCGCCTCCTCCATCCCGTACGGCGCCATGAAGCTCACCGATGCGTCGCCCGCGACGCAATCGACCAGAATATCGGCGAGCGCCGGGATCAGCTGGCGCATCTCGTCTCCGTCGACGGCGCGGACCTTCGGCGCGTTCATCGTCCACCGCCCCGCGACAGGACGACGAGGTAACGTGCCTCGCGCCCGAAGGGGTTGGCGAAGCGGATCGCCTGATCGAGGCGCATGTGCAGGCAATCGCCCTTGTCGAGGCGATTGGCAACGCCGTCGACCGCGATCTCCATGCTGCCGTCGAGAACATGGATGTGTTGATCGATGCCGGAGAGATGGAGATTGCCGAAGGTAACCTCGCCGCCCGCGGGGAATTCGACCTCGACCATCTCGACCGGCGAGCCCGTGCCTTCCGGCGAAACGACCCGCCGAGCATAGCCACTGCCGGGATCCCGCCACTGCGGCTGGTCGCGCCGCCGCCGGAGCGGCGATCCCTGCCGTTCGGCCTCGGCAAAGAGGGTGGAAAGGGTGACGCCAAGGCCGCCGCAGACCCGGTTCAGCAACTGCGCCGTTGGGCTCGATTCGCCGCGCTCGATCCGCGACAGCATGGCGCGGCTGACGCCGGACCGCGCGGCAAGGTCTTCCAGCCGCATGCCGCGCGAGGACCGAAGTGCCCGCACGCGCGTCCCGATCTCTTGATCGACCTGGATTCCTTCCATGAAACTGGACTAGCAATCCAATATATTGGAGTCAACTCTCAGGGAGATCAGGCCGTGCTCTCCAGTGGCAACCCCAACTCGGCACGGCGCCAAAATGCGTATCCAGCCTCTAGACTGCGGCCAGAATCACGTGGGCTTGAATCTTGGCAGCGACCTCGCCGCTGCCGTGTCTTGCCGCGATCACCGATTCGGCATGGTCGGTTGCGGCTTCGAGCCCTGCCGGGTCCCTGGCCTCGATTTCGTTGCGAAGAAGCGTTCCCTGACAATAGGCAATGGCGGGAATACGTGGTGAGGATGCGCGGCTTTGCTCGGCCCTCGTCTCGACCACCACACGGGAGAAACCT
>JBDTLN010000137.1:0-6370 GCA_039934795.1 Bauldia sp.
AGCTGCAAGGCGAGATGCGCGAGGAGGTGCTGCCCAAGAACATCCTGATGATCGGGCCGACCGGCGTCGGCAAGACCGAGATTTCGCGGCGCCTCGCCAAGCTCGCCGGTGCCCCGTTCCTGAAGGTCGAGGCGACCAAATTCACCGAGGTCGGCTATGTCGGCCGCGATGTCGATTCGATCATCCGCGACCTTCTCGAAATCGGCATCCAGCTGGTGCGCGACAAGAAGCGAAAAGAGGTCGCCAGCAAGGCCGAGCTGGCCGCGGAGGAACGGGTGCTGACCGCGCTGGTCGGCGCTTCGGCGAGCCCGGCGACGCGCGAATCGTTCAGGAAGAAGCTCCGCGCCGGCGAACTCGACGACAAGGAGATCGAGGTCGAGGTCCGCGATACAGGCTCCGGCATGCCCGCCTTCGAGATTCCCGGCATGCCCGGCGCCAGCGTCGGCGTCATGAATATCGGCGAAATGCTCGGCAAGGCGATGGGCAACCGCACCAAGACGCGGAAGGTCACCGTCAAGGAGTCGCACGAACTTCTGATCAACGAGGAATCCGACCGGCTGCTCGACAATGAGCAACTCGTCCAGGAGGCGATCGCGTCGGTCGAGGACGATGGCATCGTCTTCCTCGACGAGATCGACAAGATCGCGACGCGCGAGGGCCGCTTCGGCGGCGACGTCAGCCGCGAGGGCGTGCAGCGCGATCTCCTGCCGCTGATCGAGGGCACCACCATCCAGACCAAGCACGGCCCTGTGAAGACCGATCACATCCTCTTCATCGCCTCCGGCGCGTTCCACGTCTCCAAGCCTTCGGACCTCCTCCCCGAACTGCAGGGCCGCCTGCCGATCCGCGTCGAACTCGGCGCCCTCAGCAAGGAAGACTTCGTCCGCATCCTCACCGACACGGAGGCCAGCCTCATCAAGCAGTACGTCGCGCTGATGGGTACCGAGAACCTGAAACTGGAAGTCACCGAGGATGCCATCGACGCCATCGCGTCGATTGCCGTCGCGGTCAATTCCAACGTCGAGAATATCGGCGCCCGGCGTTTGCAGACCGTGATGGAACGTGTGCTCGACGAGATCAGCTACTCGGCGCCCGACCGATCTGGCGAGACCGTCACCATCGACGCAAATTATGTCGAGGCGCATATCGGCGACCTCTCCCGCAACGTCGACCTGTCGCGCTTCATCCTGTGAGTATTGCATGCCCGGATGTTTCGACATCCGGGCGGGCGATGCTATGGTCCGGACTTGTCCGCCGCGCGCGGTTTCGGAGCGCTTGACGCTCTTTCCGCCGCGGCGGTTTCGTCGCGGGCGATCAGGATCGAAGTTGCCACGTATGCGCTTGATCAAGCTTTCCGTGCTCGTCGCGACGCTTTTCTTCGTCGGTGCGGGATTGCCCACGTTCGCCGCCAATCGCGTCGTCGTCGTACCGCCGGGCAATCGCTCCGATGAGCAGCCGGCGATTTCCGGCAGTTCCATCGCACGCACCAAGGAGACGCGGAGCAGCTTCGAGGAGAAATACAAGAAGGTCTATGCGCGGCTTGCACGCGACCGGGTCCTGCTGGCCAACATCGCCAAGACCGCCACCCTTTACGGCATCGATCCCGTCCACATCGTCGGGGCCATCGTCGGCGAACACACCTACAATGTCGACGTGATGGACAGCCTGCAGGGCTACTACGTCAAGGCGCTGGAATACCTCGGCGAAAACAATCTCCGCTTCGGCTACAAGAAGACCGGCATCGCGGAATTCGTTGCCCGGCCGGAATTCGCGCGGTGCGGGGGCGACGGCAGCTATGCGCTGTGGAGCTGCCGCGAGGACGTCTGGGACGCGACGTTCCGCGGCAAGACGGTCGGTGGCGTTGCCTGGCCCGACGATCGCTTCGAGCGGGTCTTCTTCCAGCCCTTCTATGCCGGCCAGACCTTCGGCCTTGGCCAGCTCAGTCCGCTGGCCGCGCTGATGGTCTCGGACCGCGTCCGCGCCACCGGCGGCCTGCCGGCCCTCGACATGAATCGCGCCCCGGAGATTTATCACGCGGTCATGGATCCCGATTCGTCGTTGCAATATGTCGCCGCGACAATCCGCGAAGCGATCGATGCCTACAAGTCGATCGCCGGCTTCGACATATCGAAGAATCCGGGGCTGACGGCGACGCTCTACAACACCGGCGGCGTCACCGAACGCGCCCGCCAGCTGCGCGCCACCAACGACAGCCGCCGCGGTGATGGCCTCGCGCCGCTCATGCCGCGCGAGAATTATTACGGCTGGTTCGTCAACGACAAGCTCGCCGATTTGCAGAAGCTGATCGGCGGCGCCGGGGCGCCGGACTAGTCCGAACGAGGCCGGCGAATCCGGACATAGAGAGCGCCTTCGCCACCGTGGGCGCGGCCGGCCGCCTCGAAACCGATAACAACACGCCGAAGGTCGGGGGCCGAGAGCCAGGCCGGAACCGTGCGTTTGAGGACGCCGCGTTCATCCGCGCCGCGCTGCGGCTCCCCCGGTCTGCCCTTGCCAGTGATCACCAGAACAATTTTGGCGCCGTCGGCCTGTGCGCTGCGGAGGAAAGTAGCCAGCCGACCGTGGGCGACGCTCTGGGTGAGGCCGTGCAGGTCGATGCGTCCGTCGATGGCGGTGGCGCCGCGCGACAGCCGTCCCCGCGCCCGGCGGTCGAGGGGTGAAAGGGGCGGCGCTTGTGGCGCCGGCCGCCTGGCAAGGGTAGTTGCCGCGGGCGGCGGTGCTGAGGGCCGCGTCTTCGGCGCAAGTGTCGCGGCCTCCACGGCGGTCGCGATCGGCGGGGGTGGAGGTGGCGCCTCGCGCCGGTGGAGCGGATCGACGGTCCTGGCGACGGCATCCCACAGCGCCGCGTCCTGCGGCGCGATCGGTGGCTTGCGGCGGCTCACGGCGCGATGCTCCGCGGCAGGAGGACGAAGAAGCGCCCGGTCGCCTGCATCGCGCCGGCGACGGCGCCCGCTGCATCGCCCGAACCGAAGAAAATGTCGCCGCGGGCCGGACCGACGATGGCCGAGCCGGTGTCCTGCGCGATCATCAGCCGCTGCAGCACCGTTCCGTCCGCCAGCGTCGTGTCGAGAAAAACGGGGAGGTGGAAGCTGTAGAGAAGGCGATCAACCGCCAGGCTCCGCCCTGAAGTTAGCGGCACCTTCGCCGCAGCGATCGGTCCGAGGCGGGCGTCGCCGACCGGCGCTTCGCGAAAGAAGATGAAGGAGCGGTTCCTTTGCATCACTTCGCGTGCCGCGGCGGGATTGGCGGCGAGGCAGGCGCGGATGGTCTGCATGGTGACGGCGCCCGGTTGCAGGGCGCCCATCTCGATGAGCACGCGGCCGATCGGCGTGTAAGGATGTCCCGACTTGGCGGCGTAGGTGACGCGGAATGACTCGCCATCGTTGAGTGCAATGCGCGCCGAACCCTGGATGTGGATGAAGAAGGCGTCGACCGGGTCCGCCAGCCACACCAGTTCAAGGCCGCGTCCGGCAAGGAAGCCCGCGTCAATGGCGGCGCGCTCGGCATAGGGGGCGAAGCCGTCGGCAGTCTTTCGGGCAAAGCGGAGCGCCGGATCGATGCCCGGCGGCGGCGCGTTCGGGTCGAATTCGACGAGGTCGTCGGGGACACGATAGAGCGGCACCGTGAACCGTTCGGTGCGCCGGCGCGACCCGGCAACGATCGGCTCGTAGTAGCCGGTGAAGAATGCGTTGCCCGTGTCGGGCTCGACCAGATGCGGGACGAAAGCGTGCTCGAAGAAAGCCCGTGCCGTATCACCTCCCGGATCGTCGGGCAGGGCGGCGGCTTCTGAAAGACGCGCAGCCATGGCCGCGGGATCGATGGGCGCGGCGCGGGTCCTCGGCGGATAATCCGGGAGCACCGCGGCGCTCAGACGGAAGGCTCGGAAAGCCGCGGTGTGGTCGTCGCCCGTCCAGCCGGGCAGGGCGCCGAATTCGGTCGGCACCAAACGCGCCGGAAAGGGAATGGATACCGCTCCGGCCTGCAGTCCCGGCCGGGAGGCCCGGCCGTTCACTCTACGGATTCGGTCGCGATCAGTTTCCAGTTCGGATCGCGGGCATTGACCTCGCGGGCGAAGGTCCAGATGTCGGTGACGTCGCCGACATGGACGGGATCGCCGTCGATGACCTTGCCGGACTTGTCGTGGGTCGCCGACACCAGCTTTGACAGGAAGCGGACGGTAACCTGCGCCGTGCCGCCCTTGGCGGAGGCGCTGGTGATATCGGCCTTGTCGATGCCGACAAACTTGAACTCGATCGTCTCCTGGCGCCCCTCGCGCTGGCCGATGGCGGAAACGAAGCCGTCATAGACCTCCTTGGAGAGGAGTTGCTTGAGGACCTTGCGGTCGCCTTCGGCGAAGGCCGTCACGACCATCTCGTAGGCGGAGCGGGCACCGGCGAGGAACTCGGCCGGGTTGAAGCTCCGATCGGCGGCGGCGATGGCCTTGAGGCCCTCAGCGAGGGGCGTGCCGGCGGGAGCGGCGGTCTTGACACCGTCTTCGGCGGCACCGGCAAGATCCGGGGCCGAGGCCGGGGCATCCCGTTCGGTGCGCCGCGGCGGCAGGCTGATGACCGTGTCGTCCTTGGCCTCGCCGGTCGGACGGGCTCCGTCGCGCCGCGAATAGGGGTCGAAAGGCGGCCGCTCGCTGCCCGTGCGCCGCCCGAGGACGTTGCGCAGGCGGATGAAGATCACAACCGCCACCACGAGGAATATGATCGTGGAGATGTCCATGAAGCCGTTCATGTTCGCGGCGTTCCCTCCCCGATCCGGGTCGTCTGCCTGAAAGTGCTCGCCAACTGGGTTCTGGCCTTCGATAGGATGTTATGTAGGCAACGTTAAGGAACGATACGAGTCCGTCAAGGCGGGCCGCCGGCGCCACGCCACCAGCCTCGTTCCTGAGCACCGGGTTAGCGCCGTTCCAGCGCCTTGTAACCCACCCGTGCCCATGCTAGCCAGCCCGCCGTGCCGGTCGGACCGCAAGTTTCGCCCGGAGGCAATCTTCAGCAAGGCGGGACGAATGGCCGATATCAGCAATGACGGGCGCTTGGGCGGACCAGCAGGGCCGCAAGGCAACTTTGGCATTCTTGCCCAGTATGTGAAGGACTTGTCCTTCGAGAGCCCCGGCGCTCCCCAGTCGCTTCGCAACCGGAACAGCGCCCCGAACATCAACATTGGTGTCAACGTCCAGGCCAAGCCGCTGCAACAGCAGGGTGAGGTCGAGGTTGAGCTGCGGATCAACGCGCAGGCGGTCGAGGGCACGGCCACGCTCTTTGCCATCGAGTTGATCTATGCCGGCGTCTTCCGGCTGACCAACTTCCCGGAAGAAGCCTTGCGGCCGATCACCTATGTCGAGTGCCCGCGCTTCCTTTTCCCGTTCGCCCGCCAGATCGTCTCCGATGCCAGCCGGAATGGCGGCTTTCCACCACTGATGATCGATCCGATCGATTTCGCCGCGATGTATCAGCAACGCGCCGCCGAACCGCCGCAAGGACGCCCGACGCTTCAATCCTGACTGGGCGTCAGACGGTAAAGCCGGCGCTCCGCGCCAGATCGCGGAGCCGAACCGCCGGCCGCGGCCCGATATGGCCGATCACCTCGGCCGCCGCCAGATTGCCGAGCTCGGCTGCGACCTTCTCCGGCAAGCCGCGCGCCAGGCCGAACAGGAAGCCGGCGGCGAATTGATCGCCGGCCCCTGTCGTATCGACGATCGCCTCGACCGGGAAGGCGGGGGCGAGCTCGACCTTTTCCTTTGACACGACCCAGGCGCCCTCGGCGCCGACCGTGACCACCGCAAGCTTTCCGTCGCCGCGGATCAGCTTCAGCGCCGTCTCGAAATCCGATGTCTGGTAGAGCGACTTCAGCTCGGCGGCATTGGCGAAAAGCACGTCGACCGAGCCGTCGCGGATGAGGTCGATGAACTCGTCGCGAAAGCGGTCGACGCAGAACGCGTCGGAGAGCGTGATCGACACCTTGCGCCCGGCGCCGTGGGCAAGGGCCGCCGCCTTGCGGAAAGCGTCCTTGGCGAGCGGCCGGTCCCAGAGATAGCCCTCCATGTAGGTGATGCGGGCTGCGGCGACGGTCCCCGGGTCGATGTCGCCGGGCGCCAGCTCCTGCGCCGCGCCGAGGAACGTGTTCATCGTCCGCTCGCCGTCGGGCGTGATGAGGATCATGGAGCGGGCGGTGGGATCGCCGCCGATCAGCGGCGAGGTGCCGAAGTCGATGCCCTGCGCCTGCATGTCGTGACGGTAGATGGCGCCGAGCTGGTCGTCGGCGACCTTGCCGATGAACGCCGCGGCGCCGCCGAGCGACCCGACGCCAGCCGCCGTATTGCCGGCGCTGCCGCCGGACGCCTCGA
>JBDTLN010000138.1:0-6364 GCA_039934795.1 Bauldia sp.
GCGGGATGCCAGGCACCCTAACATTTTCAACGGCAGTTTGGCCCCCCAACCACCGCCGCTCGTCCGGGACGACGGCGCCATTCGCCCTCAGTCACCATCGTGACGCGAAAAGATGCGGCCATTCGCGATTTTAGCGTCTATTTGGTGGAGCCGAGGGGGATCGAACCCCTGACCTCCGCATTGCGAACGCGGCGCTCTCCCAGCTGAGCTACGGCCCCTGAACCGGCCGGAAAGGTCGACCGATGACGCCCGACCTGGGGGGTCGGAACGGGCCGCCATTTACGATTTAGCCTTTCGGCCTGTCAAGGCAATGCGCCGGCGTGACGGCGGCCGAGGGTTGCGAGCAGCCGGGACCAAGGCTACATGAGGCGCACCGGCCACCGCCTCCGCGGCCTCGGCCCGGCAAGCCAGCGGCGGCGCCCATGCTCGAGCTTTTCCAGTTCATTTCCTACGTTCTGCAGCTCTATGTTTACCTGCTGATCGCGGCGGCAATCCTGTCCTGGCTGGTGGCGTTCAACGTCGTCAACGCGCGCAACCCCATCGTCGCCACCATTGGCCAGTTCCTCTACGCGGTCACCGAGCCGGTGCTCGCGCCGATCCGCCGCCGGCTGCCCAATATGGGCGGCATCGATATTTCCCCCATCGTCGTCATTCTCGTCATCTTCTTCATCCAGAGCGTGATCCTTCCGAACCTCTTCCGCGCTCTCTCCTGACACGGCCGGCCCACGTGGCCTGCTATCGGCTGGAGCCGGACGGCATGGTGCTTTCGGTCCGCCTGACGCCGAAGGCGGCGCGCGACTCGGTTGACGGGACCGGCGCGCTCTCTGACGGCCGGATCGTCGCCCATGTGCGCGTGCGGACCATTCCGGCCGACGGCGCCGCCAATGCGGCGCTGGTTACACTTCTCGCCAGGACCTTCGCGGTTCCGAAATCCTCGGTCGAGATCATTGGCGGCCTGTCGGCGCGGCTGAAGCAGGTTCGCATCGCCGGCTCTCCTAGCGCGCTTGCCACCATCGCCGATGGCTGGCCGAAGAAGTAGGCCGGCGGTCACACAAGCGTATCGCTCATGATGATGTCCGCCAGCATGGCGAGCGTTTTCAGCGAGGCGCGATGAGCGTCCATGTCGGCGGCGGCGCAACAATCGGCAAGGATGGCGACGCGGTAGTTCATGTCGGAAGCGGCGCGCACCGTGCTTTCCACGGAAAATTGCGTCGCCAAGCCCATCACATGGAGGCGGTCGACGCCGGCCTGCCGGAGGAGCGCTTCGAGGCCGGTATTGTGGAAGGCGCTGTTGCACGGGCGGCTGATGACGATCTCGCCGGGCAACGGTTCGAAACCCGCGAACGGCGCGGCGCCCCACGACCCGCGCTTGACCGCTCCGAAATCGGCCGCCTTACGGAAGAGGCGGCTGTTCCACGGCAGGTCCGAATAGTCGTCGGCAAAGCCGATATGAACATGGGCAATCGTCCAGCCTTTCTTCCGCGCCGCAGCCAACGCCCGCGCGCTCGCCGCCAGGAACGCCTCGGCTTCCGGTGTGTTGCGATTGAGCGAGAAGGGAATCCGCCCGTCCGGATGGCAGATGTCGTTCTGGAAATGAAGGGCGATCAGCGCATCGGCCATGGCAGCTTTCCCCGGCCCGCCTTGCGCGCGGCTGGCCTTGACGTTTTAAGCTTGAAATGTCCATTTTGCGGCCGCCCGGAGGGCCGAACGGAGGATCTTTCATGAGCGACCCAGAACCCGCCGCGATGCCTCCACCCGATGTCCGGCCGGAGACAATCCGCGAGATCGCCGAGGGCGTCTTCGTCATCCCCGATCATCGCGTTCCGCTGGTTCCCAATATCGGCGTCATCCTCGGCGACCACACCGCGCTGGTCGTCGATACCGGCATGGGGCCGCGCAACGGGCAAAGGGTGCTCGACGCCGCCCGCAAGATGGCGGGCGGGCGGAAGCTCATCCTGACCCTGACTCATTTTCACCCGGAGCACGGCTTCGGCGCGCAGGCGTTCAAGGGTGAGGCGGAGATCGTCTACAACCGCGCCCAGCGCGACGATCTCGAGCGGAAGGGCGAAGGCTATGTCGGCATGTTCAGGACCTTCGGCCTCGGCGTCGCCGCGGCGCTGGACAGGGTCGAGATCGTCATGCCCGACCGCGTCTATGAGGGCGGATCGCATGTCGTCGATCTCGGCGGCCGCAGCGTCGAACTCCGCACCTTCGGGCTGGCCCATACCGGCGGCGACCAGGTCGTCTGGCTGCCGAAGGAGAAGATCGTCTTCGTCGGCGATCTTGCCGAGGAGCGCATCTTTCCGATCTTCCCATGGTTCCCGCCGGACGACACCGACATTGACGGCGCCAACTGGGCCAAGGTGCTGGGCGAGATGGCCGCCTGGCAGCCGAAGATCGTCGTGCCGGGTCATGGCGATGTCGGCGGCGTTGAGATCCTCACCGCCGTTCGCGGCTACATGATCGACCTCGGCAGGCGTGTCGCCGCGGAACGCATGGCCGGCAAGGATGCCGACGCGATCGTAGCCAATCTCGCTCCGACGATTCGCGCCGAACATGCCGGCTGGTCGTCGCCGGAGTGGATCGACTTCGCCATCCGCTACTACGCGACCTTGAGCTAGGCGGCACCTCACGCGGTGCCCCCCTTTCGCTTCGCCGGGGGCGCGTCCCGCGCACCCCCGGGCCATGCGATCTCCTTGCCGCCGGCGATGCCTTTGGGGCGGAAGAGGATGATGAGGAGCATGATGAGGGCAAGGATCGCATCGCCGAGACCGGGCGGCGCGGCGAGCGTCACGCCGCCGACCGCGACGCCGATCTCGGCCTGACGGAGAAGCTCGGTAAGCGCGGCGATGACCACGGCCCCGGCGACGGCGCCGGTGAGGCTGCCCATGCCGCCGATCACCAGCATCGCCACGACGAGGAATGTGAGGTCGAGATAGAACGTCTCGACCCGCACCGTGCCGAGAAAGTGGGCGAGGAGGACGCCGGCGATCCCCGACAGGAAGCCGCTGATGGTGAAGGCGATGAGCCGGTGGCGGACGATGTGGACGCCGGTCGCCTCGGCCGCCGCTTCGTCCTCGCGCGAGGCACGGAGGAGCAGAGCCGAGCGGGTCTCCTGATAGGCAAACGCGATGGCGACCGCCGCCGCCGCCCAGGCGAAAGCCGTCCAGACATCAATGTAGATCGGCAGGCCCATCAGCGAATTCTGGCCGCCGGTGACCGAGGTCCAGTTGCCGAGGACGACATAGGTCACGACGAGGACGGCGAAGGTGGCGATGCTCGCCGAAATGCCGGAGAGCCGCATCAGCGGCAGGCCGACGAGGAAGGCCAGCAAGGCGGCGGAGAGGCCGCCGGCGATGGCCGCCGGAAACACCGGCCACTCGACTGCCGCGAGCCACCCCGGCAGGTCGGGAAGAAACACCGATTTCGCAGCCGCCTTCATAGTGAGGAGCGCCGACACGTAGGCGCCGACCGCCATGAAGGCGACGTTGCCGAACGACAGGACGCCGGAATTGCCGACGAAGACATAGAGCCCGACGACGGCGACGAGGTTGACGAGGCCTTGCGTCGCCCGCCGCTGGAGAACATCGGGCGCCAGCGATGCAACGAGGGTTATCGCCAGAAGAATGGCGATGAGGGCCACGAGCGGCCACAGGCGGCGGAGCGATTCGCCTCGCATCAGATGCGCTCCCTGAGGCCGCGCGCCGGGAAAAGACCCTGCGGGCGGAAAAGGAGGATCAAGGTGACCGCGACGAACACGAAAGCCTCGCGGAAGACGCGAAGGTCGGGTGGCAGGAGCGCCTGAAGCAGGATCGTTGCGACGCCGACGAGAAAGCCGCCGATAGCGGCGCCGCTGAGGCTGCCGAGGCCGCCGATGACAGTGCCGACAAAAGCGATGATGACCAGCTGGAGGCCCATCCGCGGCTGGACGATGCCGGTCTGGGCGACGACGAGACAGGACACGGTCGCGGCGAGAATGCCGCTGATCGCGAAGGCGATGGCGATGACCCGGTTGGCGCGCACGCCGAGCACGCGGGCCATGCGAAAATCCTCGGCCGCCGCGCGCATCTGCAGACCGAAACGGGTGGCGCGCAGGAACCAGGTGAGGCCGCCAAGAAGCGCGATGCTGACGACGATGGTGACGATCTGCAGGCTCTGCAGGCGGACGCCAAGGACATCGATCTGCCGGCCCAGTACCGGCAGGAAGTCGATGCCTTTCGGCCGCGAGCCGACCAAAAGAATCAGCGTCTTCTGGAGGAAGAAGCTGAGCGCGAAGGACGAGATGAGGAGGGTCGCCGGGTCGGCATTTCGCAGCGGCCGGAAAGCGACGCGCTCGGTGACCAGTGCCAGGACAATGGCGGCGACGAAGGCGCCGATCATGGCGACGGCGATGGGCTGGCCGAAGAGAAGGATAAGCGTGTAGCCGGCGATCATGATGAGTTCGCCATGGGCGAAGTTGATGAGGCGCATGACGCCGAAGATGAGGCCGATGCCGAGGGCGGTGAGGGCATAGAGGCCGCCGACGCTGACGGCATCGACAAGGGTCTGGACGATGCGATCCATCAGGCGGCGCCCATGCGGATTCCGAAATAGGCGGCGTCGAATTCCGGATCGCGCTGCAGTTCGGCGGGCGTGCCGCTCAGCCGGAACTGGCCGCCACTCATGACATGGACGCGGTCGGCGATGGCGAAAGCCCGCTCGGCGTTCTGCTCGACGAGCAGAATAGTGACGTCCTGTTCGCGGATGGCGCGCAGCAGCAGATAGACCTGATCGACGATGGTCGGCGCCAGACCGAGGGATGGCTCGTCGAGCATGAGGAGCTTCGGTCGCGACAGAAGGGCGCGGGCGATGGCGAGTTGCTGCTGCTCGCCACCCGAGAGCTGCCCGGCCGGCTGGCGACGCCGGCTGCCGAGAATCGGGAAGGTCTCGTAGGACCGGTCGATATCGGCGCCGATCTCGCCGTCGGAGCGCACCGTGGCGCCGAGAGCGAGATTCTCGGCGACGGTGAGGCTGGCGAAGATATGGCGGCCTTCGGGAACGAGAGCGATGCCCTGCTTGACCACATCCTCAAGGACGAGGCCGCCGAGCCGGCGGCCGGCGAAGGCAATCTCGCCGCCGGCCGGGCGGACGATCCCGGCGATGGCGGAGAGGAGCGAAGTCTTGCCGGCACCGTTTGGCCCGACGATCGCGACGACCTCGCCTCTGGCAACATCGAGGTCGACGCTTCGCACGGCGGCGATCGCTCCGTAGAGGACGACGAGGCCGGAGATGCGGAGGAGCGGCGCGCTCATTGCGGCGCCGTGCTGCCGAGATAGGCGCGGCGGACGCCGGCATGGGCGCGGATGTCCGCCGGCGTACCGGCGGCGATGGTCCTGCCGCCATCGAGAACATGGATGCGGTGGCAGAGATTCATGACCAGCGCCATGTTGTGCTCGATGACGAGGACGCCGCAGCCATATTTGCCGTGGAGGCCGCCGATGACGTGGCGAAGCTCCTCCGCCTCGGCCGGGGCAAGGCCGGCGGCGGGCTCGTCGAGGAGGAGGAAGCGCGGCGCGGCAGCAAGCGCCCGGGCGAGGCCCACCCGCCGCTCCTCGCCATAGCTGAGGCCGGCGGCGGGCTGGCCGGCCTTGCCGCCGAGGCCAAGATCGGCGAGCACCTCGACCGCCCGGCGGCGCGCCGCGCCGCGTCCGAGGCCTCTCGAGACATAGCCCGCCTCGACATTCTCGCTGACCGTCAGGCCCTTGAAGAGACGCACCGCCTGGAAGGTGCGGACAATGCCGGCGCGCGGGAAGCCGTGGCGCGGCAGGCGCGTGCAATCCGTCCCGCCGATCCGGATCGAGCCCGAATCGGGTCGCTGGAAGCCCGAGAGGATGTTGATCAGGGTCGTCTTGCCGGCGCCATTCGGCCCGATCAGGCCCACCACCTCGTCGCGCGACAAGGTCAGCGATACGTCGTCGACGGCGGTCAGGCCGCCGAAGCGGACCGTGACGGAGGTTGCGGAAAGATCAGCTTGCGTTGTCATTTCACGGGCTCGCGCTGCATCCAACCACCTCCGTCATCCCCGCGAAAGCGGGGAACCAGTAGCCATTGCCGGTGAGGCGTTGCGCAATGGTGCAGGCGGGGCGTGTGCGGGCGTTGGCGAGCATGACGTTGGCCGCCTCGGTTACTGGGTCCCCGCTTTCGCGGGGATGACGGTTGGGGGTGGACGACGGCCGGTGGCTCTGTCGCAATCTCACCCGCATCACACACGGCTTCTCCTTCTCGCCAGCGTTGCCGCTCCGAGGGGTTGATCCAGTTGCCCCTCAAACCATGAGGGGGTGGCGGGCGCCCGGCTTGCGCCAGGCGGGTAGTCCGCATTTTGGGG
>JBDTLN010000139.1:0-6342 GCA_039934795.1 Bauldia sp.
CCAGAACGAGGACGACGCGGTCAGCGTCGCACGCGAGATCGGCTTCCCCGTGATGATCAAGGCCTCGGCGGGCGGCGGCGGTAAAGGCATGCGCATCGCCCGCAGCGAGGGCGAGGTCGGAGAAGGATGGCGCCTCGCCCGCTCGGAGGCGAAATCTTCCTTCGGCGACGACCGGGTCTTCATCGAGCGCTACATCGAGAGCCCGCGCCATATCGAGATCCAGGTCCTCGCCGACAAGCACGGCAACGCCGTCTATCTGGGCGAGCGCGAATGCTCGATTCAGCGGCGCAACCAGAAGATCGTCGAGGAAGCCCCTTCGCCGGCAATCGACGCGAAATTGCGGAAGGAGATGGGCGAACAGGCGGTCGCCCTCGCCCGCGCCGTCGGCTACGATTCGGCCGGCACCGTGGAGTTCGTCTTCGGCCAGGACCGGAAGTTCTACTTCCTCGAGATGAACACGCGACTGCAGGTGGAGCACCCGGTGACCGAGTTCGTCACCGGGCTCGATCTCGTCGAGCAAATGATCCGGGTCGCCGCCGGTGAGCCCCTCGCCTTCCGGCAGGAGGACGTTCGCCTCGACGGCTGGGCGATCGAATCCCGCCTCTATGCCGAGGACCCGTATCGCGAGTTCCTGCCGTCCATTGGCCGCCTCAACCGCTACTTGCCGCCCCCGGAAGGCCGGAGCGGCGCGGGCACGGTCCGGCTAGATGGCGGCGTCGTCGAAGGCTCGGAAATTTCCATCTTCTTCGATCCGCTGATTGCCAAGCTCATTGTCCACGCTCCCGACAGGCAGATGGCAACCAGGGCCATGTCGGAAGCCCTCGACCGCACCGTCATCGACGGCATCCAGCACAATCAGCCTTTCCTTTCAGCCCTCATGGCGCATCCTCGCTGGCAGGAGGGCCGCCTCTCCACCGCATTCATTCCGGAAGAGTATCCCGGCGGCTTCAAGGGCGTGACTCCCGACGCCGAGAGGTTGCGCTTCCTCGCGCTGATCGCTTTGTCCATCGAATTGAAACGACGCCGCCGCCTGACCGGCCTCAACGGCCATATCAACGGCGAGGGCAACGGCGCCGGCGCGGAATGGATCGTCGCCATCGGCGACCAGCAGATCGCGCTTACCGCCGCAGAGGCAGCCGAGGCCACGGTCACCGATTGGCGACCGGGCGAACCGCTATGGAGCGGGACCGTCGAGGGCGAGCCGCTCACGGTACAGGTACGCCCCGGACTGCAAGGGCTCCGGCTTTCGTGGCGCGGCATAGACGCGATCGCCCGCGTGATGTCGCCGCGGATCGCCAGGCTGGAAGCGCTGATGCCAGTCAAGAAGCTGGCCGACAGTTCGAAGCTGATGCGCTGCCCGATGCCCGGGCTGGTTCTGGCGATCAACGCAACGGTCGGCCAGAAGATTCGCGCCGGCGAGCCGCTCGCCATCGTAGAGGCGATGAAGATGGAAAACGTCCTCCGCGCCGAGCGAGACCTCACGGTGAAGAAGATCAACGCAAAACCGGGCGATACGCTTGCCGTCGATGCCGTGATCATGGAGTTCGAGTGAGGCCTGCATGGCGGACCGGACCGTTCGTGTCGCCATCACCGGCCACGTCCAGGGCGTCGGCTATCGCGCCTGGGTGGAGCGGGAAGCACGACGGCGGGGTCTCAAAGGCTGGGTGCGCAACCGCAAGGACGGATCGGTCGAGGCGGTCTTTTCCGGCGAGGCGGAAGCGGTCGAGGCAATGACCGTCGCATGCAAGGTCGGACCGCGCTCGGCGGTCGTCCTCCAGACGGCGACAAGCCCGATGCTCGTGCCCCCGGATTCCGGCTTCAGGGTTCTGCCGACGGAATAGCGGTCGGGCCGAACAGCGCCGCGAATTCCCGCTTCAGCACACCGTCCACCTCCGCCATCGACACGACAATACCGAGGTCGGCGAGGCTAGTCACACCGTGCTCACGAATCCCGCAGGGCACGATTCCGGAAAAATGCTCCAGCACCGGGTCGATATTGAGTGCAACGCCGTGGAAGCTGATCCAGTGGCGGACGCGCACGCCGATGGCCGCGATCTTGTCCTCCCGTCCCTTGCCCTTTTCCGGACGCGCCACCCAGATGCCGATGCGGTCGGCCCTCCGCCCGCCCCTGACGTTGAAAGCGGAGAGGGTCCGGATGATCCACTCCTCCAGTGCCCAGACATAGAGGCGAAGATCCGGCTGCCTCCGGGCAAGATCGAGCATCAGGTAGGCCACGCGCTGCCCCGGCCCGTGATAGGTGTACTGCCCTCCCCGCCCGGTCCGGAAGACCGGAAAGCGGTCGGGAGCCAGCAGGTCGGCGGTTTTGGCGCTGGTGCCGGCGGTGTAAAGCGGCGGGTGCTCCACAAGCCATGCTTCCTCGGCCGCGGTGCCCGTGTGGATTGCCGCTACCCTGGCCTCCATTGCCGAGACGGCCTCCGGATAGGCCATAAGCCCCTCGGAAATCCGCCACTCGACCGGCGGTGAGCTAGGCGCGGCAAGCAGGGATCGGGTGATTTCGGCGCTGTCCATGAGCCCCCGAGAGTTAGGCTTCCCTGCCCTTCGCGGCAAGCAATTCAAGCCGCAGGCAACCATTCCCACTCGCCTTGTAAGCCGGGGGTCGATTTGCTACATGGTGCCGGCCTTTGGCGGTCGTGGCGGAATTGGTAGACGCGCAGCGTTGAGGTCGCTGTGGGGCAACCCGTGGAAGTTCGAGTCTTCTCGACCGCACCAGGCATCAAAGACGCCCCTTCAGGGGCGTTTTTCATTTCGGACAACCGATGACTGAAGACAATCAGGCGATCTTTTTCTACAGCCGGCACCCGATCTCGGCCGCGATTGTGCGCGCCAGGCTGATCGCCGACCGGGGCAACCTCGACGGCCTTCGGCCGGAAGACCTGTTCGCCTACGATCAGGACCACTATGGCGGGCTGGAAGCCAACGACGCGCTAGCCCTTGCCGCCGGCTTGGCGCCGGGCATGCGTGTCGCCGACTTCTGCGCCGGGCTCGGTGGACCTGCCCGTTACTACGCTCACCGCTACGGCGTCGATGTCACCGGCGTCGATCTGACCCCGGATCGGGTCGCGGGCGGCAACGCCCTCACCCGCCTCGTCGGCCTCAACGACCGGGTGCGGATCGTCGAAGGCAACGTCCTCGCCGTACCGTTCGAGGACGCGAGCTTCGATCGCGTGGTCAGTCAGGAAGCGCTGCTTCACGTTCCCGACCGCGGGCAGGCCATCCGTGAGGCGTTCCGCATCCTGAGGCCGGGCGGTCGCCTCGTTTTCACCGATCTTGTCGCCCACGCCACCCTCACCACCGACGACGCGCAGCTGCTATGGGACGGAATGGCGATCCTGGCGCCGGAGAGCCCGGCCTCCTACCGGCGGAAGGTGACGGATGCGGGCTTCAAAATCGTGTCGGAGTTCGACCGGACCGAAGAGCTTGGTGCCATTCTCAAAGAGCGCCTCGCCATGTACCAGCAGTTGAGAACCGAGGCCGAGCGCGCCGGCACGCCCGCTGGGCACGACGCGTTCCATCGCTCCTACATCCGCTTCGCGGAACTTGCCGAGCAGCGCGTTCTCGGCGGAATTCGGATCGCTGCGGAAAAGACGCCCGTCACCCTCTGAGGATCAGGGCCGCCGCCTCTATGTCGCGAAACCGGCCCTCGCGCCGCGCCATCGCCACCTCGTCGACGCCCCATTGGCTCATCTGCCAATCCTCATCCACATGCGCAGCCGTCCACGCCTCGGCAACTGACAGCCGGCCCCCAGCCAGTGCCAAGGCAAGGATGGCCGAGCCCGTCAACGTCGTCGCGGTGTGAAGCGCTGCGAGGCCGAGTGCATCGAACGGCTCGATGGCTTTGCCGATGGCCTCAATGGCGGCAGGTTCCTGCGTCAGCGGCATCACGCCTTCGGCAAGACGGAACCGCGCGCCGAGGGCGTCCCCTGCCCAGCGAACGATCGGCCCCCAGGCAGCCTCCTGCTCCTCGACCAGGGCTTGTGGCCCGTCCGCGCGATAGCAGATGAGGTCGCTCCCAGCGTAGGCGACAATGTCGGTGCGCACCGCCGCCATTTCCCCTGCGACGCGGTCGAGCGCCGCGTTGAGGAGGCGGGTGAGCGGCATCGACCCCGGGTCGATAACCTCCGTTTGCGCCTGCCATTCGGCGGCAAGCGCCGTGGCAAGGGCGAGGCTCTCGACGGTCAGCCCCTTGCCGGCCGGCGTCTTCGCGATCCGGGCGTCCAGCGCAACGGCGAAGCCGCCGTCCACTGGCAAGGCGGCCGCCTGCGTGTAGAAGCGCTTCGGCAAGGCACGCTTGGCGCGCGCCGCATCGATCGGATCGCGCGGTTCCTCGCTCATGACGAAGGCCGGTTGACGAGAGCGATCCCGGCGGCAACCAGGACCAGCGCCACGATGAGATTGGGGCTGAGCGGCTCGCTAAGCAGCCAGCCGCCTAGGATGACGGCGAAGACCGGGGTCAGGAAGGTGAAAGCGGAAAGCCGCGACGCCGGGTAGTGCCGCAGCAGCCAGAACCATGCGAGATAGCTCGCCACCACCACGACCACGATCTGGAAAACGACCGCGCCGGCGGTGAAGGGCGAGAAGTCGCGGATCGGCGGCCCGAACAGCGGCGCCAGGAACAGCATCGGGGGGGCCGACACGGCGAGTTGGTAGAACAGCACCTTCTCGGGCGACGCCCAGGCAAGGCGGCTCTTCTTGATGACGACGATCGTAGCGCCCCATGAGACGCCAGCCGCGAGACAAAGCGCGTCGCCGATCAGTGCGGTGGGCGACGGAAGGCTCAGCTTGTCGGAAAAGGCGATGATCACGCCGAGAAAAGCCGCGACCAGCCCTGCGGCGCGGACAAGGGTCAGGCGCTCGCCAGTGATGAGGAAATGCGCCCCGATGGCAACGACGAACGGCGCCGTGTAGATGAACAGCACGGCCCGGGAGACGCTGGTGTAGTCGACGCCGACGTAGAGCATCACGAACTCGAGCCCGAACAGCAGCCCGACTCCGACCCCGGCCAGTAGCGTGCCGTCGCGTTCGAACAGCGGCACGCCGCGGATGCGACACCAGGCAAAGACGAGAACCGCGCCAAAGAACGATCGGATGCCTGCCTGCAGGACCGGCTGCATGCCGTTGTTGGCGATCTTCACCCCGACCTGGTTGAGCGCCCAAAGCAGGCAGAGCAGGACGATCAGCGCCGCCGCGGCAGGGTCGATCGTGCTGCGCGGCGCCCGTGCGTCGAGAACCGTCATAGCTCCAGCATCGGACTCTCGATCGCCGCGATCTCGTACCAGTCCTGCCGGTCGAGCGGATTGTTCACGGCGGCGATGGCGCCGTCCATGCGGTCGCGCTTGCCCGAGCCGATAATCGGCACGCACCCTGCGGGATGGCGTGCAACGAAGGCGACAGCCGCTTCCGCCGGTCCGGCAAGCCCGGTTCGCTTGGCGATGGCCGTGAGCAGGGTGCGGATCTTCACGGTCTTCTCGTCATCACCGGTGAGCAAACGGCCGCCGCCGATCGGCGACCAGATCATCGGCCGGTGGCCGACCCGGATGGCAAGGTCGAGAACACCGTTTGAGATTGGGTCGAGATGGATTGGCGAGAACTCGATCTGGTTTGTGACAATTGGCGCTTTCAGCCGCGAGGCCAGGAGGTCGTGGCGGGACACGGAGAAGTTAGAGATGCCGACGTGCCTGGTCTTGCCTTCGGCAAGAAAGGCGTCGAGAACGCCTGCCGTCTCCGCCGGATCCATGAGGTAGTCCGGACGGTGAAGAAGCAGAAGGTCGACGTAGTCGACCCCGAGCTTCTGCAAGGACCGCTCAACCGACGGGCGGAGCTCCTTCTCGCTGAAGTCGTAGTGCCGGATGCGGTTATCTGGCCTGAGGGGCGACAGGCGCCGGATGCCGCACTTGGTGATGATCTCGAACTTGTCGCGCCCGACCTTGGCAATCGCCTTGCCTAGAAATTCCTCGGTCGTGTAGGGCCCGCCATAGGTATTGGCGCAGTCGAGGGTGGTGATGCCTCGATCAAGGAGAAAACGGAGGAAGTCGGCAAGCTCGTCCGCCGACTTGAACTGCTCCTCGGAGCGCATTGAGCCCCAGACGACGGCCGTGAAATCCGGGCCCTCCTCGTGCATCTTGACGCGGGCAACGGGCCCTGGATCGTTTGCCATCAGTCCTCCTCTTCCGCTCCGGTATCGCCCATCGCGGCATCGAAGCCGAGAAGGTTCCAACTCTGCTGCATGTGCGGCGCCAAGGGTGCGGTCACGTCGATCGCGCCCTTTCCCGATGGATGGGGAATGACGATCCGCCTCGCGTGGAGATGCAGCTTGTCCTGCAT
>JBDTLN010000140.1:0-6319 GCA_039934795.1 Bauldia sp.
ATTTGGACAGCCGGTTGAGACCAAAAAAGCCCGCTACGTCGTTGCTTTAAGCCGCGTCCTTCGAAGCTTCCGGGTTTCCCCGGCGTTCGCCCTCGGACATCGTTGCGACCACAGGCACGTGCGAAATTGGGCAAGGGGGATGTATGCGCGAAATGTTTCACAATCAAGAATTTTTCGCGCTTGCTCCAAAAAAAGTTTGGACAAGGATAGAGGGCGAAGCTCAAGCGATGGATGAGGCAGGGATGACGCTGGCGACCGAGGTTCTGAAAGCCGAATACGATGTGCTGGCGCCGGACAATTCCGAGGTGCGCCTGCTGACGGCGATGGGCCGCGGCAGCATGGCGCATTTCCGCCTCCAGCCGGGGCTTGTCTCCCGCGCCGTCTATCACCTGACGGTGGAGGAGCTCTGGTTTTTCACTGCCGGCGAGGGGCGGATGTGGCGGAAACTTGGCGGCGAGGAGCTGATCGTCGACGTCCATGCAGGCGTCTCGATCGCGATTCCCGTCGGCGCGGCATTCCAGTTCCGCTGCGACGGGGATGAGGCGCTGGAGTTCGTCGGCGTGACCATGCCGCCCTGGCCGGGAGCGGACGAGGCGGTGTTCACGGCCGGCGCCTGGACGCCGACCGCCTGATCGTCACGCCGGCTGGAGGCTTGGCGAGCGTGGCAGGGGCGGGAAGGCCAGGGCGATCGCGGCGGCGCCGAGGCCGACGACGGCCGAGCCGATGAACAGCCACGAGTAGCCGCCATAGGCGTCGAAGATCCAGCCGCCGACGAGCGGGCCAAAAGCCATGCCGATCGAGGAAAGCATCGCGGCGGCGCTGAAAACCGTGCCGAGGATGCGCGGGCCGAAATATTCGCGGGCGAGCACGGCGTAGAGCGGCATGACGCCGCCATAGGTGCCGCCGAAGATGATGGCGAGGACGTAGAACTGGCCGAGGTCGCCGACCAGCGTATAGGCGGCGATGACCGCGGCCTGGATGAGGAGGCCGGCGACGAGCACCGGCTTGACGCCGAGGCGGTCGCCAAGGACGCCGTAGAGGATGCGGCCGCCAAGGCCGGCAAGCCCCTCGACGCTGAAGATGCTGACCGCGGCCATCGGCGTCAGGCCGCACACCATGGCGTAGCTGACCATGTGGAAGATCGGTCCCGAATGGGCGGCGCAGCAGGCGAAGAAGGTGAGGCCGAGGACGATGAACTGCGGCGAGCGGAACGCTTGCTTCAGCGACATGCTCTTTTCCGCGACGGGGGGAGCGGAGCCGGGCCGGGCGACTGCCGGGGCCGGGGGGCGGCGCACGAGGAACGATGCCGGAACGAGGAGGACGAGGGAGCCGACGCCGATGACGAACATCGCCGTCCGCCAGTCATAGGCGGTGATCAGCCAGCGGGCGAAGGGCGAGATGGTGAGCGGTGCGACGCCCATGCCGGCCGAGACGAGGGAGACGGCGAGGCTGCGATGGGAATCGAACCAGGCCGTGGTGGTAACGATCATCGGGGTGAAGAAGGCGCTGCCGGCAAGGCCGATGAGCACGCCATAGGTCAGCTGGAAGGCGAGCAGCGACGTGGTCCGGCTGGCGAGGATGAGGGCGAGGCCGAGCAGCACGGCGCCGATGAAGACGACAATGCGGGGGCCGAAGCGGTCGGTGACGGCGCCCCAGGCGAAGCCGCCGAGGCCGCCGACGAGGAAATTCAGCGTCATGGCGCTGGCGATGCCGGCATACGACCAGCCGGTATCGGCGGCGATCGGCTCCTGGAAGATCGCCAGCGAAAACATCGTGCCGAAGGCGACGCAGGTCATGAGCGCGCCGGCGGCGACGATGACCCAGCGGTAGGAATGGCTCATGGTCCGTTTCCTCGTTGGCGGCGGCCGGCGCGACGATTGTCATCGCACCGGCCGGTATAGACGTTCGGGCCCGGCCGATTTCGACATTGGCGCTCGAAAAAAAGCCCGGGTGCCTCAAGTTCAGCCGTTGGCGACCCTGGCCTCTCGCTCCTTCGCCGCCGCCTTCACGGTGTCGAGGGCCTTGCCGGTTTCGAGGTAGCTCTTGAGGCTCGACAGGATCTTCGGCCAGCCGCCGGAAACTGCCGCGATCACTTTCGAGTCGTTGCGGTCCATCTCGTGGGTAACGGTGAGTTGGGTCTGCTCGCCCAGGGGCGTGATGTCGAAAGTGCAGCGCGAGGGGCCCTCGTCTTTCAGCCCGGCAAACTGGTTCTGCCACTTGAGGACGAGGCGCGCCGGCGGTGTCGATTCGAGTACTTCGCCATCGTCGCTGACGCTGCCGTCGGGATGCTGCATCTTCCACGGTGATCCTTTGGTCCACGTCCCGTCGAAGGTAGCGTCGAAGAAATAGAGGCGGGTGAATTCCGGCGTCGTCAGCGCCTCCCAAAGCTTGTCGGGGGTCGTGCGGATGTAGGTCACGTAAACGAACTTGCTGCTCATCTCACTCTTCCTTTTCGAGTTTCCGCTTCAGCGCGCTCAGCGCCTGAAGGTGGCCTTGCTGATATTTGCCGATCCAGCGCTCGGCGATCTGGTTGATCGGAACCTGGTTCAGGTAGTGAAGCTTCTCGCGGCCGCGCTTGACGGTCGCGACGAGGTTGGCGTCTTCCAGGATCGCCAGATGCTTGCTGACGGCCTGCCGGCTCATCGCCAGCGGCGTGCAGAGATCGCCCAGCGTCTGGCCGTTGTCGGCAAACAGCCGGTCGAGCAACTCGCGGCGGGTCGGGTCGGCAAGCGCCTTGAACACCTCATCCATGGCGCGGAGAATAGGCAACTATATGGTTGCATGTCAAGCGGCGGTGAAAAAGGCTAGGAAGAGTCCATGAGTGAGACGGTCGAAGGCGAGGGTGGGATGGTAGTGGCGCCGCACCGGGCGGCGGCGGAAGCCGGCGCCGAGGTGCTGCGCGCCGGTGGCAATGCGCTGGAGGCGGCGATCGCCGCCGCCGCGACCATCGCCGTGGTCTATCCGCACATGAACTCGATCGGCGGCGATTGCTTCGCACTCATCTCGGAACCGGGCAGGCCGCCGCGGGCGGTGATGGCGTCGGGCGGCGCCGGCGTGCTGGCGACGCGGGCGCGCTATGAGGCCAAGGGCTACGACGCGGTGCCGGAGCGTGGGCCTGATGCGGCGCTGACCGTTGCCGGTGCGGTATCGGGCTGGCAGCTTCTTCACGAGATCAGCGCCGCCCTCGGCGGGCGAATGTCGCGGCGCGACCTCCTCCTCGATGCGATGACGCGGGCGAAAGAAGGTTTCGCGGTCAGCCGCTCACAGGCGCGGCTGACGCAGGAGAATCTCGACGCGTTGAAGGGCGTCTTCGGCTTCGCGCAGCAGTTCCTTGTCGACGGCGAGGCACCGGCGGAGGGCGACATCATCCGCCAGACGCGGCTCGGCGATACGCTCGACCAGCTCGCCCGGGCAGGCTTTCAGGATTTCTATCGCGGCGATGTGGCGGCGGAGATCGCGGCGGATCTTGAAGAGGCCGGCAGCCCGGTGACGCGAGCGTGCCTTCGCAATCACGAGGCACGGCTGGTCAAGCCACTGACGGTGCGGCTGGCGGACTGCGAGCTGTTCAACACGCCGCCGCCGACGCAGGGCCTCACCTCGCTGATGATCCTTGGCATTTTCGACCGGCTCGGGGTCAAGCGCGGCGAGAGTTTTGAGCATATCCACGGGCTGGTCGAGGCGACCAAGCGTGCCTTCGTCGTGCGCGAGGCGGCGATTACTGACCCGGCCCATGGCGAGGACGTGGCGCCATTTCTCGATCCGTCGTTTCTCGCCGACGAGGCCGAGGCGATCGATATGAAACGGGCGAGTCCGCAAGGGCCGGCGTCGGTGAAGGGCGACACGATCTGGCTCGGCGTGGTCGACCGGGCGGGGCGCGGCGTCTCGCTCATCCAGTCGATCTTCTGGGAGTTCGGCTCCGGCGTCGTGCTGCCGAAGACCGGCATCGTCTGGCAGAACCGGGGCGTCAGTTTCTCGCTCGACCCCAAGGCGCGCAATCCGCTGATGCCGGGGCGGAAGCCCTTCCACACCCTCAACCCGCCGATAGCGCGCTTCGACGACGGGCGGCTGCTGGTCTACGGCTCGATGGGCGGCGACGGACAGCCGCAGTTCCAGGCGCAGATTTTCACGCGCCATGCCCGCTTCGGCATGTCGCCGGGGGATGCGATCGACGCGCCGCGCTTCCTCAACGGCACGACGTGGGGCCGGCGCGGGCCGGGGCTCAAGCTGGAAAGCCGTTTCGATCCGGACGTGGTGCTCGGGCTGGAGCGCGCCGGGCATCCGGTGACGGTGATGGCCGAGCCCTATCTCGACCTGATGGGCCATGCCGGAATGGTTCTTCGCCGCCGCGACGGGCGGGTGCTGGGCGCCGCCGACCGCCGCGCCGACGGCGCGGCCGTGGTGGGGTAGGCGCGGAGCTTTATTTTGCGACGATTCGCCCTTCGACCTTCGGCGAGACGGTGCCGGCCCTGGCGATGTAGTCGATCACCTGGGTCGCCATCAGCTGGCCGGCAATCGGATCGATGAGTTGCGTGGCCCGGGTGAGCACGGCGTAGCCGTCGCCGCCTTTTGCGACGAAGTCATTGGTGGCGAGGGTGTAGGTCGCGGCCGGGTCGAGCGGCTTGCCGCCGACGGCGACCGACATGACCCGGTCGCCGGGCAACCGGTCGAGGTCGAGGGTGACGGTGAGGCCCGAGACTTGCGGGAAGCGGCCGCCGAGTTGCCCGGCCAGGGTAACGCCGTTCTCCAGAGCCTGCCGCAACTGTTCGCCGGTGACCGCCAGCTTGACCGTACGATTGCCGAACGGCAGCTCGGCGAAGATGTCGCCGCGAGTCAGCGTCGCGCCGGCGTCATATTGCCGGTCGGCGCGGATGCCGCCGCCATTGACGAGCCCCACGTCAGCGCCGACAGCGGTGCGGATTGCATCGGCGATGAGATTGCCGATCGCCGCTTCCGCGCCGCGCACTGTGGCGCGGCGGCTGTCGAGCGGTGTCGCGGTGACGCCGATGGCAACCTTCATCTCGGTGTCGAGCTTGTCGGCGTAGGTCTTGACCAGCGCGGCGATTTCGGGATCGGGCGTCACGGTGGCTGTGTCGACGATGCGGAAATCCGGCCGCCAGGTGACATTCGTCTTGCCGTCCTTTTCGGTCTTTTCGACGGTCAGCGTGGTGACGACCGCGTAGTTGCCTTGCGACTCTGACTCGGTCAGCGCGGCCTTGCCGTCGTAGAAGGCGAGCAGATGCTCGTCATGGCCTGACAGGACCAGGTCAGCGGCACCGTTGCGGACGAGGCGCATATCGACGTCGAGCGGTGTGTGGACGACCGCAACGACGAGGTCGACGCCCTCGGCGCGGAGCGCCCTGGCTCGCGCCGCGCCGGTCTCGACGGATGGCGCGAAGACGATGTCGCCGGGGCTGGAGACCGTGCGCGTATCCTCGGTAGTGAGGCCATAGAAGCCGATCCTGATGCCGGCGAGGGTGACGATCCGCGTGTCGGCCGTATTGACAGGCTGGCTGCCGTCCGCCTCGCGCATGTTGGAGGCGACGATCGGGAAGGTCGCCTGCTTCATGCGATCGCGAAAGACCTCCGGTCCGAAATCGAACTCGTGGTTGCCGGGGACCATCATGTCGACGCCCATGTGGTTGAGGATGTCGATGATGTGGGCGCCCTTGTCGATGCCGGAGAGGAGCGAGGGCGAGATGGTGTCGCCGGAGTGGACGAACAGCGTCGGCCCCTTCGCCCGCTCGGCCTCGACCACGGCCATCACCCGGGCGAAGCCGCCCCTGCCGTCGCGCTCCTCCATGCGGTCGATGTCGTTGGTCTGGACGAAGGTCAGCGTCGCGGTTTCGGCCGGCGCCGGAGCGGCCAGGCACAGGGCCAGTGCGGCGGCAGCGCCTGCTGTCTGGAAGAAATTGCGCATCGGGAGCCTCCCTGAGCAGACGTGCGGCGTCGATCTTGCCTACACCCGCCGCCCGCGTCACGTGCGGCGGAGCGTCTCCCGGCAGTGGACATGGAGTGTTTCCGCCCTATGCTCCCGGCCAAACAAGACGGCGCTATGACAGACAACAACCTTCCGGCACCGCGGGCGCTGCCGCCCGGCCATCCCCCGATACCGCCAGGCCGCATCGGCGTTCTCCTCGTCAATCTGGGGTCACCCTCGGGCAAGGATGCGGCATCGGTACGGCGGTACCTCCGGCAGTTCCTTTCCGACCCGCGGGTCATCGAGATTTGGCGGCCGCTGTGGTGGCTGATCCTCAATCTTGTCGTGCTGACGACGCGGCCGAAGAAATCGGCGCACGCCTATGCGCAGGTCTGGAACACC
>JBDTLN010000141.1:0-6314 GCA_039934795.1 Bauldia sp.
TCGGGAGGGGGTGCCCAGCGTTCCAGCCCCCTCCCCAAAATCGCTTTCGCGATTTTGACCCGCCCTCCAGGGGCGGGTTGGGTGGGGAGGCAGTCACCACATACATCGCACAGACTGAGTCCGGGCGCACCTTCGCCTTCTCGCCAGCGGTGATCGCTCCGAGGTTTGATCGTGTCTCGTTGTCTCGCCCCCGATCCGCCGTCGCCCTATGGGCCATGGCGTGACGAGGGGGGTGGCGGGCGTTCGACGGAACGCATGCCGGGTAGTCCTAACGGGGCGTTCTGCCGAACGCCCGCCGCGGTGGTTCGCGGGGTCCGTCCCCATACCCGGATCCGTGGGCAGGCCATCGGGCGCGATGCGCCTGGAACGATGATCCTGCTTCGGCGTGATCGCGGCTCCTGCCGTCCGCGCAGCCACAAAAGGGTGCCACCACGCGGATATTCCCCTTTGGGACCGAGATCGGCGCCTCGCGACGCCGGGACTTTGTTCCCCGGGCAGGCCATTGCCGCGGCGCCGGCCCACGTTCCCTTGACCGCGCTATCGAAGCGCCTGGCAGCCGGCTTTCGCCGGCCGACGGGATACGAGCCGCAAGGCCGCCGCCTGGCTGAGACGGCGGCACATGCACCGCACCCCGCTCCACAAACAAGACGCCTCATGAATGCGCCCCCTCATCGAGCGAGGATGACGAGCATGATGAGGCAGGATTTGGGGACGGGGATAACTTATTTTTCGCGAGCGTCTCAGAAGGCCTTCGGCAGGCCGGCTTGACGCAGGATAACGTTGGCGGTGTGCCGGCTCGGGATGCCTACCGGCACGGCGAAGTTTCGCTTCGTGATCGGGCTTTGCCAGACTTCGTGACTGCCGCGTCCCTGGCGGACCATGAAGCACCCCGCATCCCGAAGGAACTGGCGAAGCTCGCGGTCGAATTGCGGCGCCATCAAGCTGCCGCGGGTTCGGCTTCCCGCATGGCGGTGATCTGCACGAAAACCGAGGCCGGGTCGACGCCGGGATGATTGTCGGGGAGCAAGTCCAGCGTCATCGCCGAAATCTTCTGGAGGAGTTCGTCAAGGCTTGGCGCGTCTGCGGCGGCCGGGATGTCGTCACAATGACCAGTCCAGACCAAGGCCTCGTCATCCCAGGACGCACTAACGGTAAAGATCACGGGTTTGGACATGCGCCCTCCTTGCGGCAGGGAAGATGCGCCCGGCGGCGGTGCATATCAAGCGGGCATGCCATCGCCGCGGCGCCGGCCCACGCTCCCTTAACCGCGCTGATCTGACGGAAGGTCTGGGAGAGTTGCGGCCCTATTCCTGAACGACCTTGACCGAGCGTCCTGGCGTCAGCGGCGCACCGGGTTCGATCTCGTTGAGGGCGCGGAAGAGTTCCAGCGGGCGCTCGACGCCGCGCATCCGGCGCGCCAGCGACTGGTCGGTGTCGCCGGCCTTGACCGTGACGACCCGGACGCGGAGCGGCTGGAGACCGGCGGTCTCGCTGGCCGTCAGCTTGCGGAAGCTCTGGACCGTTTCCATCGCCGCTTTTTCGAAAACCGGCGTGCTGACCTCGTTGGCGAAGATGAAGCGATAGGTGGCGCCACCCTCGGTCTGGATGACGGCAATCTGGAAGGCCCAGTCCTTGGCCTTGGCGGTGGCGGTCGCCGCCGGCATTCCGTTGACCGCGAAGCGCTTGATGCTCTTCTCGTCGAGCCCGTTGACCCAGCCGGAGGCGAGGTAGGTTCCGAGATCGGACCCGGGCGTGAGTCGGACAGCATCGAAGCGGAGCGCCGTGCCGTCCGTGCCTGTGGCGAGCACCGCGTCGCTGGTATTGTCGATGACGAAGCCCTCGGGCACGGTGAAGCCGACGCCAAGGCCGGGATGGACGAAGCTGCGCTCGCGGACGAACCCCTGGGTCGGATCGTCGCCGAAGATCATGCCGTCGACACCGTCAAGATAGCGATCGGCGTCCACCGAGCCGACGCCGGGCGCGCCGAACTGGCGAGCGGCGCGGACGGCGAAATCGATCCGCTCCGGCGTCGAGGGGTGCGTCGCCAGGAAATCAATCCGCTTGTCGGCGGCCGCCCCTTGCGCGGTCTTGTAGCTGGCGAACTTGCCCATCGCCGACAGGAACCGCGCCGCCGCGAACGGATCGTACCCTGCCCGGCCGATGGTCTTGACGCCGATCGCGTCGGCCTCCAGCTCCTGCTGGCGCGAGAAGCCGGCAAGCGAGCGCTGACTGGATTGCAACGCCAGGCGGCCGGCATTGTCGTCATTGAGGACATCGGTGACGACCTGGCTGACGATCACCGCGTTCTTGGCCCGGTTCTGGCGGGCGACGGCGTGGTTGGCCGTGATGTGCCCCATCTCGTGAGCGAGCACCGCCGCCACTTCCGAGGAATCGTTGGCGAGCGAAAGGAGACCGCGCGTCACGTAAAGATAGCCGCCCGGCAGAGCGAAGGCGTTGACCGCCGGCGCATTGAGGATGGTGATCCGGTAGCTCTGGCCAGGATCGTCCGAGGCGGCGACGACCTTGCCAACGATGCGCACGAGGGCCTGTTCCAGCTTCTCGTCGCGATAGATGCCGCCATAGGCGGCCACGATCCGCGGATGTTCCTCGGCGCCGAGCCGGTCCTGTTGGGGGTCGCGCGGCGCCGATCCGGCAATGACCGCGCTCGGACTGTCGCCGCCGGCAGTGCTGAGGGCATTGCAGCCGGAGAGAGCGAACACGGCAAGGATCAGCAAGGCTGCCGCCGTCTTCCGGCGCCGGGCCTCGTCGCCCTTTCCCCCAACTATTCGCCGCACCCGTTCAATCATCGTCCCAGAACTTCGATATCGCCCCACTCGCCTAGCCGGATCAACGCACCGCCACTGGCCTCGATCACCCCGCGCACGCGAATCCGCTTGCCGGCGAGAGATTCGAGGGAAGCTTCGCCGCGTCCACCAGGGCGCGCAAGACCCGTCGCGATCATCACGGTGAAATCGCGGCGCCTGTCACGGCCGAAATTGAGGAAAACCACACTTGTCCCGCGGCCCACCGACGCAACCCGGCCTTCGACTATTTCATATAGGCCATTTTGTGTCCGAAGCGAAGGATCGTCTGCGCTGCGCACGGCAAATTGAGGCTCGCGCCAGATGCCCTTTCCGGCGACCCGGGCGGCTTGCTCGCCGCCGAGGAAGACCGCCAGACAATCGGCGGGAACCGGGCCGTGCACGCGGGCAAGTCCCTGATCCAGCATCGCTTCCTGGAGCACGCGGCCGCCGGCCAGGCGAACAATAGCGATCGCCCGCCCGTGGCGGTCGCGGTGTGCCGTGTCGTAGTGCAGCGTTACCGCCTGGTTGCGCGCTAGGTTCGCCAGCGCAGCCCGCGCCGCCGCTACCGATGGCTGCCCCTCCCCGGCCTCTCCGACAAGCCGCTTCGGCGCCTCGATCCCGGCAAGCCGGACCGTGAGGCCGGTCTCGAGGGTCAGCGTGTCGCCATCGACAATCGCGCCCACCCGGCCGGCTTCCCCCGGCCCGGCACCGCAATCGGCAAGCGCCGCCGGTCCGGCGAGGCATGCCACGACCGAGGCGATCACTGGCAAAAGCCGCAAGGCTGGCAGCATTTTCGGACCTTCCCGATCCAGCGTTCTACGCCGACCCGGCGACGCGCCTTGCCGCGACAGCCCTGTGCCAGCGCCGGCCGGCGGCCGCCGCCTCGGCGAGCGTTTGTTCGATCCGCGGAACGATGACCTCTGGAGAAAAATCCGCGGCAACCCGTTCGAGCGACGCCGCGCCCATGCGCTGACGCAGTTCAGGCGCGCGCGCCAGGCGGACGAGGCGATCCGCGATTTGCCCGACAGTGCCGACGTCGGTGAGGAAGCCGTTGCAACCCTCGGCCACCAGAATCGGCAATCCGCCGACATTCGTCGCGACGATCGGCAGCCCAGCCGCCATGGCCTCCATGACGGCGACCGACATTTCTTCCTCCTGCGACGGTGACACGTAGACGTCGAGCGTGTTGAGAATCTTTGCTACGTCCTGGCGGAGGCCCGCGAAGGTCAGGCGCCCCGCTAGGCCCTCGGCCGCCGCGCGGTGCGCGACCACCTTGCCTTCGTCGCGGTAAATCGGGCCGACGAGGACAAGGTGACAATCGACGCCGGCGCGCACGACTTCCGCCACGGCGTTGACCAGATCCATCGGTCGCTTGGCGGGCGCGACCTTGCCGACGGACCCGACAATGAAGGCGGCGTCGGGGATGCCGAAGGCGCGGCGCATTGCCATGCGCTCGGCGGGATTGGGGCGACTGGTACCGGCTGCCTCGATGAAATTGGGAATCAGCGCGACGCGAGCAGCGCTGCAAGCGCCGCGGGCCCGATCGAAAGTCGGCCGGGAAAGCGCGATCACGCGATTGTTGAACCGCCAGTGGGGTCGCATGCGTCCGCTATGAAGCGTCGCCACCACGGGGACACCGGCCAGCAATCTCAACCAGACACCGAAATTGCTGGCGCCGGTCATGTGGGTATGCAGAACCTCGACCCGCTCATCGCGGAGGAGCCGTTTCACCCGGCGCAGCTCGGCAAAACCACGGCCGAATTCGAAGAGGCGCACGCCGGCCCTGTCGACATTGCCAGCGATCCACGCACCGCGGCGATGGAAGAGCAGGACCTCGTGACCGCGCGCCGCGAGTTGCCGGCAGAGCATGGCGCAACAGCGCGACGGGCCGTCAACGCCGGTGCCGGAGATCATCTCGGCGATGCGCACCGACGGCACCTCATCTGCACCGGCAAACTCGTCCTCGCGGGGCATCGCCTCGCCGCGCCGCGCGACCCAGCGTCCGGCGTCATGGCGGAAACTCCCAGAACGCCTCGTGAGGCGGGGCAAAGTCGGTCGTCCATGGCGAAAACCGGCGAGAAGGCGGCGCCCGCCGATGCTGCGACTCGTAGAGGGCGACGAGCGCCAGCTTGTCGTCGCCGCGCTTGCCCAGCCAAAGAACGTGGCGGATGGCGCGCCCGGCAAACCGCCGCCGCAGACGCCTCAGCCCGTTCTGGCGCTTCCACCAGCGCGAGGCGTAAGGCAGGTCTTCGTAGAAGAACACGCGCCACGACCGCGTCAGCACCGGCAGAAGGTCGACGACTTCCTCCAGCGTCGCCCGGTGATTGACATGTTCGCCGATGGCCGCCGGACAGAACAGCGCCCGCGGCTGCCGGCTGTCGCCGGCGGCATTCTCCAGGGCGCGCGCCAGCACCGGCGAAAGCTGGCCGCGGTCGTCCGCCACACCGCCGGGGTCGCGATGGCGCCGGCCGCGGAGGGCCGGCTCGTCGAGGTCGAGCGACCGGCGATCGAGCCCGATCGCCGCCGCGAAGCGGGCATCCTCGCCATCGCGCTGCGCGACGACCTCCTCTGTCGTCCACGCGCGACCCCTGGCAAGGGCCGGATTGACGATGTGCCGAGTGCGCGTGAATAGATTGAGGATGGTGCCGCTTCCGATACTGCGGGCGGTGATGCCGAGCGAGAAGGCAATGTCGTCGAAGCGCGGGGAGATATAGACCACGCGATGATGGCGGAGGGCCTCGACCAGCGAAGGCGAACCGCGCTCGACGTTGTTCGACGCTGAAAACACCGCCGGCGCCCGAGATCCCGATGGAAGCGCGGGCTTCGCCAATTTGGCGGCCGCTACGAGCACCACTCTACCGCTGCGCCATCCCCGCCGATAGGGCGACCGCCACGCAGGCGCGGGGCGTCCCTCGCCCCGATGCGCCGGAGGATCCCGGCTATTGGCAGACCGGCGACACGTTCTCCGGAAATTCCCCGGTGAAATTGCCTGGCGGCGAATAGCGGCACACCCAGAACGACTGCCCGTCACATGTCGCACGGCCGCAGCCAACCTGTGTGGTGCCGCGCCAGATCACTTGCGTGAAATGACCGGTGCTTCCGCTGAAGCCGGGGTTGGCGAAGTCGTAGTCGGCGACCTCGCCGTACCACATGTCGACGGCCCCTCCCCCGGTCACCCCGGTGCCCCAGGCAAGGTTCTCACCGAGCCCGGTGCCCCCCTGATGGGAGAAGCTGCAAGCATCCGCCCAATGCTGGGCTGAGGCCGCAACCCCGGCCGACCACGTCAGCGCCGGCGCGCAATGCTTCGCGCGATAGCGATTGTGGGCATCGACGATCGCCTGTGCGTCGACGCCGCCGTCCGCGTCCTCGGCGGGTTGTGCCGCGTCCTCGGCCGGCGCCACGGTCTCGGCAGGCGCCTCGGCGGCAGGCGGCTGTTCCGCCGGCTGTGCCTCTGCGGGCTGCTCGGCCGGCTGCGCGTCTGGTTGTTGTTCCTCCACCGGCTGCGCGTCT
>JBDTLN010000142.1:0-6284 GCA_039934795.1 Bauldia sp.
CGGCACGCCGAGGGCCTGTGCCTCGGCGACCGCAAGGCAAAACATCTCGGAAACATGGCCGCCATAAAGCATCACCCGCGAGCGATGCATCGCTTCGGCCAGTTCGCCGGGCGGAAGCGGCGTATGCAGCACCACCCCATGAGCTTCGCTCCCGGAGATCGCCCGGCGCACCGAGTCGGCCTCGCGCCAGGCCGAGCCATAGGCGTAGCCGTAGTCGCGTATTCCGTAGACATGCAGTTGGGCGGCGGGAACCTGGGGCCGGATTCGCCGAACCCAGAGGTCGACAAGCCAGCCGAGGCCACGCACCGGATTGGAAGCGAAGATGGCGTGGGGCGGCGGTGGCTGGGCAAGGGGTCCGGCGTGGCGAACCCGCTCGGGCAGGCCGAGCGGAATGACGACCTTGCGGCGCGGCTGGGGAACAGAGCGCGGATAGATCTGCGCCTGATGTTCGCTGATGAAGATCGGGAATGGCCGGTACCACCATACCGTAGCGAGATTCTTGTAGTGCTTGAGGTTGTTGGGGCGCCAGGTCAGCCAGACGAAGCGCCGGCGTGGCCGGGCCACCAGACCGAAGAGCCGCGGGTGCTGGACGGCGATGAAGGCGTCGGCGGTCAGCGGTCCGGGCTCTGTCAGGGGGACCCAGTGGACCCCGTTGTGGTCCAGCCGTCGCTCGCAGTTCGTATAGGCGAAAACGTCATGGCCGCGCGCGGCCAGCGCCTCGCTGAGATAGCAGACCGAAGACTCCGTGCCTCCAATTGGCCGGACTTCACTGGTCCGACCGTCGTATCGGTTCGTATCGTCTGCAAAGATGATGGTCGACATCGCGGGCCGGCGGCCGGAGGAGGCGCGGCGATTCTAGCGACGAGCCTGGCGTTCGGCTATGGGACGGTGCGAAGCGCTCGTACCGCCGTCCGGCAATTTCGCGCGAACGCAATCCGGCTGGTGACGGTCGCCTGTACCTGAAACGCCGCGGCGGCGGCCGGGCCTACCTTCCCGGCATGGCGTGCCTGCCGGACCAGCCGGCTGAGGCGGCGGCTCTCGTCCCCGGAGAGATGCGGCAAGGCTCGCGCGAAAAGATCGAGATCGCCTTCCTCGAGCCGTTCCGCATTGCCCGCGAGGTCAGCCGCGCGACCAAAAAGGCGAACTATATCGTCCCGGATTCGGTCGGCGGCAGGCGCCTCGACGACTCCTGTCGTTCGCTTCCATTCGAGGATGCACAATTGACGATTGAGACGCTGCGCGTCGGAGAACCTCGCCGAAACGGAGTCCGAATGTCGCCGATGATCGACGAGGGGTTCGGCGATGTTGGCTAGCCGGCCACGTTGGGCAAGGCGTAGCCATAGATCGTAGTCCTCGGCATGGGGAAAGTCGTGCCGGTAGCGACCCGCGGTGACGAAGGCCGATCGCCGCATCGTCATGGACGAATGGACAAAGGGATTGCTTCGCATCAGCCGGAAGCGGATTGCGGCGTCACCGGTCACCACCTTGATGCGGCCGACCGGGCGCGACGCCTCGTCAATCACGACAGCCGATGACCCGATGGCGACGATCTCGGGACGGCCTGCAAACCGGTCGCGCTGGCTTTTCAGTCGGTTGGGGCGCATGCGGTCGTCAGCGTCAAGCCTGGCGATGAACTCGCCTGTTGCGATCTCGGCCCCGGCGTTGAGGGCGTCAACGAGACCAACACCTGGATTTTGCAGTAGCCGAACACGGAGGTCCTGTCTCTGAACGGACCGTGCGATGGCCTCCGAGCCGTCCGTCGAATGATCGAGGACGACGATCAGCTCGAAATCGGGGATTGTCTGGGCGAGAACGCTGTCGATTGCCTCCTTGAGGAAGCGATCTGCGTTGCGCAACGGCAGAAGAACCGAGAAGAGTGTCATGCGCTCCTGCGAATGCCTCGCGCTCTCGGGGGTGATATCCCCTTGCGAAAACGGGACAACCCGTCAACAACCCTAGCCGAACCTTTGCCGGGACGACTACCTCTGCCCGATGACCACCCGATTTCTGTTTGACCTTTCGAGCCTTATCCGGTGGCATGGGCCCGCCGTAGGCCTGGTTCGCAGCCAGCAGCAACTGGCCCGGTACGCCCGCGCCTCGCGAACCGACATTGTGTTTGTCGTCTTCGATCCCTTCGCCGGGCGGTTGCGCTCGATCAAGCCGGAATGGGTAGAGGCAATCGTCGAGAATCGGGCCTCAATCGAGCCTGCTCTTGCCTGGAGTCCGGGCGGCCAGCGTGGGCGTATCGTGACCCGCCTGCCGCGTTCGCTCGGCAAGGCCTATCTGTGGGTGACCAAGTCTCGCCGAATGCGTCTGTCGCGGCTGCAACGCCGGCTGGCGAAATCGGCGCCCGGAACCCAGCCCAGCACCGAAAAGAGGATACGGCGCTTGATGAAGCCGGGCGAGAAAACCCTCTATATGAACAAGGACGGCAGTCTCAGGCCGTGTCCGCCTCTCGACATGGTGCTGGACGAGGGGTTGGTTGTCGGGCCTGAGGATGTTCTCATCTGCGCGGGAGCCGACTGGTATCATCTCGACATCGACGCGATTGTCGCCGAGAAGGCGCGCGTCGGGTTTCGCCATGTCGTCGTCTGCTACGACATCATCCCCATGTTGTTTCCGCAATGGTTCGAACCGCGTGACGCGGCAATCGTGAGGACGTACTTCCAGAAGGCCTTCGTCTCCGCCGACAGGGTGATCTTCAACTCGCGCAGCGCCGAGCGCGATGCTCAGGCCTTTTGCCTGTCTGAGGGATTCGAGCTTGCCGACACACGGGTGGTAGCCTTGGGGTCGGACGTACCGGGGTCAAAGCCGACCGGGACCGACCTGCCCGACGGCCTCGTGGCAGGCCGGTTTGCCGTCTTCGTGTCGACGATCGAGCCGCGCAAGAACCACAAGTTGCTGGTAGACGTCTGGAGGCGTCTGGCGGCGGAAGGCGTGATTGCCGCAACGAATTTCAAGCTGGTCTTCGCCGGTCGTCGTGGCTGGAAGATGGATGCGTTCTTCGCCAGGCTTCATGCCGAACCTGAATTCGGGCGATCCATTCTCCATCTGCCCGACATGACCGACGACATGGTGGCAACGCTTTATACACAAGCCGCTTTTTCGCTCTATCCCTCGATCTACGAGGGTTATGGCCTGCCACCCGTCGAATCGATGCTCCTCGGGACGCCGGTGATTGCCTCCACCGGCGGCTCGGTTCCCGAAGTCGTGGGCGACGCGGCGCCGTGCCTCGACCCGACCGATTTCGAGGCATGGTATCGGGAGATCAGGCAAATGATCGAGGACGAGGAGCATCGCCGCCGCCGGGCCGCCCAGGCGAGATCCTACAGCCATGTTACCTGGCGTGAGCACGGCGAGCGGTTCTTTGCCGCCACCAGCGAACCCTTTGCCCCGAAGGGTGCGACCGACCCCACCTTCGCGCTATGATGCCCGCTCGCTGTAGGGGGGTTCTCTCGTGAGTCGGACGGCGCTCATCACCGGCATTTCCGGGCAGGACGGGGCTTATCTGGCTCGGTTTCTGGTCGAGAAGGGATACCGCGTCGTCGGCGGGCTGAGACGCGCGGCTGGCGACCGCATGGCGCGGCTGGCCGAACTCGGCATCGAGCGCGAGGTGGAAATAGTCGAACTCGACCTGCTTGAACTCACCAACATCATGCGCCAGCTCGAACGCGTTAAGCCGGACGAAATTTACAATCTTGCCGGCCAGACCCATGTCGGCTTGTCGTTCGAACAGCCCATCTACACCGCCGAGGTCGATGCCATCGGGCCGGCCAGGCTCCTGGAGGCGATTCGTGTCGTCGTTCCGCAGGCGCGTTTCTATCAGGCCTCGACCTCGGAAATGTTCGGCAAGATGCCGAACCGGAGCAGCGCCGCCAACGAACGCCATCCCTTCCACCCGCGCAGCCCGTACGGCATATCGAAGCTGTTCGCCCACTGGATGACCGTAAGCTATCGCGACAGCTACGGGCTCTACGCTGTCTCGGGCATTTTGTTCAATCACGAGTCTCCCCTGCGTGGCCGTGAGTTTGTCACGCGCCGGATCACCCACGGCCTTGCCTCGATCCGGAACGGGGGTGCGGGCACGCTAGCGCTCGGCAATCTGGAGTCCTGTCGCGACTGGGGCTTCGCCGGTGACTATGTCGCGGGCATGTGGCAGATGCTCCAGCAGCCTGAGCCGGCGGACCTGGTTCTGGCGACCGGACGGAGCGAGAGCGTGCGCAGCTTCGCCGAACTGGCCGCGTCGCAGCTCGGCTACGACCTTGTCTGGCAGCGGGACGGACAAGACGAAGTCGGTCTGGACCGCCGCAGCAGCCGTGTCCTCATCACCGTTGACAACGCGCTACGTCGCCCGGCCGAGGTAGACTGGCTGCTCGGCGACGCCAGCGAGGCAAAGTTGAGGCTCGGCTGGTCCAGTACGACGTCCCTTGAGAGCCTGGTTGGCATGATGATCGAGGCCGATATGCGCCGCTACCGGGACGGAGCGCCGGCCTTCTGAACGAAGCGGCCGGTGTTTGCTTAGCCGGCGCCGTCATCCTCAGACGACGCGGAGCCGGCGAGGCGGAAGGCGTATGTGTGGCGACGGCTTCCGGCTTTCCGGCGATGAGCATTGAGGTTCCTCAGGCTCGCCGCGGCTGAATCCGCCGCGGCGGCAGGGTAGCTTTCAGGCTGCGGTCGCCCGGCCGCCTCGACGCGGATCAATAGCGCCGGGAGCCGCGGCGATAGCTTCCCTGGCGCCTTCGCTGCGTGCCTTGACCGGGATCATCAGATAGCGGACGCCATTGTGCTCGGCAGGCGGAAAGCGGCCGGCACGAATGTTCACCTGGATCGAAGGGAGCAAGAGTTTCGGCGCCGCCAGCGTCTGGTCGCGGGCGGTCCGCATCGCGACGAAAGCCTCTTCGCCGACGCCATCCTTGACGTGCACGCTGGTCCGGCGCTGCTCGCCGACTGTCGTCTCCCAGGCATAATGTTCGCGGCCCGGCGCCTTGTAGTCGTGGCACAAGAAGAGGCGCGTCTCGGGCGGCAGGTCCAGGAGCCGACGAATGGAGCGATAGAGCCTGTGCGCGTCGCCGCCGGGGAAGTCGACCCGCGCCGTGCCGTAGTCTGGCATGAATAGCGTGTCGCCGACGAAGACGGCGTCTCCGATCCGGTAGCTGATGTCAGCCGGAGTGTGGCCCGGCGTGTCGAGCACCTCGGCTTCCAGGTTGCCGATGTTGAAACGCTCGCCGTCGGCGAACAGCTTGTCGAAGTCTCTGCCGTCGGTCTCGAGATCGGTGGCGTTGAAGACCGGCCGGAAGATGCGCTGTACTTCCTTGATGTGCTCGCCAATGCCGATGCGGGCACCGGTTCGCCCCTTGATGAACGGCGCACCGGAGAGGTGGTCGGCATGGGCATGGGTCTCCAGCACCCAGTCAATGACGACCTGCTCCGCCGCCGCAGCGGCGAGAATGGCTTCCACTGAGCGCGTATCGACCTCGCTGGCGTTCGGCTCGTAGTCGAGCACCGGGTCGATGACGGCGCCGCGCTTCGTCGCCGAATCCCATATCAGGTAGCTGATCGTGTTGGTCGGCTCGTCGAAGAACGCGCGGATTTGCAAAATCGCCCTCTCGGACATGACTGCCTCCTTGCGGCGCCTATCAAGATTATATATATTAGGAGCATCTAATTTAGCAAGGCATCATGTAGGGATGAGCGATGCAACTCAGCGGACTGGCCGGGCTGGAAGCCAATGCCGGCGAAGCGGCGCAATTCCTGAAACTGCTCGCCAATGAGCAGCGGCTGCTGATCCTGTGTCACCTCGTCGCTAGGGGCGAGACGACGGTCAACGCCCTCGCTGACGCCGTCGGCCTCAGCCAGTCGGCGGTTTCGCAGCACCTGGCGCGGCTTCGCGACGACGGCCTTGTGGCCTTTCGGCGGGAGGCGCAAACGCTCCACTACCGCGTCACCGACGGTCGGGCGGTGCGGGTGCTGAAAACGCTCAAGGCGGTTTTTTGCCCCTGAAACGCCGCTCCGGTCGTCGTGCCAGATCAACCGAGGAGTATCGACAATGCCCAGACCTCTAAAACACGTCGACGCGTCTGCCGCCGCCATACTGATGGAGGAAGGCGCACTGATGGTCGACGTCCGTGAGTCCTACGAATTTGCCAGCGGCCGCGTGCCCGGATCCCAGAATATCGCGCTGAGCAGTCTCGATGCGACGCCTCTTCCGCTGCAGTCGAACCAGGCTGTTGTCTTCTTTTGCGCCAGCGGCAATCGCACCAGCGCTCACGCGGCGCGCCTCGCCG
>JBDTLN010000143.1:0-6277 GCA_039934795.1 Bauldia sp.
GAGCCCGGCATCGAGGGGCTGATCCACGTCTCGGAAATGTCGTGGACCAAGAAGAACGTCCACCCCGGCAAGATCGTCTCGACTTCTCAGGAAGTCGAAGTGATGATCCTCGAAGTCGATCCGGTGAAGCGCCGCATCTCGCTTGGCCTCAAGCAGACGCTCGCCAATCCGTGGGAGACCTTCGCCGGCAAGTATCCGGTCGGCGCCATCGTCGAGGGCGAGGTCAAGAACAAGACCGAGTTCGGCCTCTTCGTCGGTCTCGACGGCGATGTCGACGGCATGGTCCACCTCTCCGACCTCGACTGGAACAAGCCCGGCGAGCAGGCGATCGAGGACTATAACCGCGGCGACCAGGTCAAGGCGCAGGTGCTCGACGTCGACATCGAGAAGGAGCGCATCTCGCTCGGCATCAAGCAGGTCGGCGGCGATCCCTTCGTCGAGGCGGCGGAAGCCGGCGACATCCGCAAGGGAGCGGTGGTCACCTGCGAGGTGCTGGACGTCAAGGAGGGCGGCATCGAGGTCAAGATCGCCGATACCGACCTTACCGCGTTCATCCGCCGGTCGGATCTGTCGCGCGACCGGTCCGAGCAGCGGCCGGAGCGCTTCGCCAAGGGCGAGAAGGTCGATGCACGGGTGACCAACTTCGACAAGAAGACCCGCAAGGTCAGCGTCTCGATCAAGGCCCTCGAAATCGCCGAGGAGAAGGAAGCGGTCGCCCAGTACGGCTCCACCGATTCCGGCGCCTCGCTCGGCGACATTCTCGGCGCCGCGCTCAAGGCGCGTCAGGATACCCCCGAGAAGACCGACGAATAGCCGGTTCTCCCCGCTCAGCAATCAAGGCCCGCGGCCAGCGCCGCGGGCCTTTTCTTTTGTGCCGGCAGCGACGCTTGCCCGTGAGGGCGTAAGGCGCTAACCCGTGCCTCGGGGGACAGCGGAAAGGCAACCCGAACGATGAGCATGGAAGCCGACCAGATCGTCGACCGCAGGCGCTTGCGGCGGAAGGTCACCGTGTGGCGCGTCGTTGCTTTCGTCGTCGCGGTCGTCGCCATTCTCGCCATCTTCGGGGTGAGCCAGGGCCGTGACGCGATCCCCGGATGGGCCAGCCCGCAGATCGCGCGGCTCACCGTCAACGGTTTCATTGCCGAGAATCGCCCGCAGATCGAGCTCATCGACAAGCTGGCCAAGGCCGGCTCGGTCAAGGCCGTGATCGTATCGATCGATTCGACCGGCGGCTCGACGGCCGGCGGCGAGGCCCTCTACGAGGCGGTCCGCAAGCTCGCCGCGGCCAAGCCGACGGTGGCGACCATCGGTACGTTCGGCGCATCCGCCGCCTACATGACGGCCATCGCCACCGATCACATCGTCGCCCGCCGTTCCTCGATCACCGGCTCGATCGGCGTCATCTTCCAGTTCCCCGAGGTCAGCAAGCTGATGGACACGCTCGGCGTGCGCATCGAGGAGCTGAAAAGCGGGCCGCTCAAGGCCGAGCCGTCGCCGTTCCGGCCCGCCTCGGACGCCGCCAAGGCCGTCGTCCAGGGCCTGATCAACGACACATACGACTGGTTCGTCAGCATCGTCGCGGAACGGCGGGGCCTCGCGCCAACCGACGCCCGCGTGCTCGCCGACGGCCGCATCTTCAGCGGCCGCCAGGCGCTTGCCGCCAACCTCATCGATGAGATCGGCGGCGAGGATGAGGCGATCGCCTGGCTTGCCGACAAGAAGGCCGTCGACCGGAAGCTGCCGGTCAACGACTGGTCGCCCGCCAAGCCCGGCGGCTTCTTCTCGTTGTCGAACGCGGCGATCTTCTGGCTCGGCGAGAAGCTCGGCATCTCCCCCGCCCTGCTCGGCGGCGGCATCCTCGACCGCCTCCTGCCGCGGAGCCTGAAACTTGACGGTCTACTGTCGGTTTGGCAGGGTCCGGTGGCGGGCGGTGAAGACCCGACCAGGGGGGCGGACGAATGATCAAATCCGAACTGGTCCAGAAGATCGCCGAGGCGAACCCGCACCTCTACCAGCGCGACGTCGAGCACATCGTCAACGCCATCCTCGACGAGATCACCGAAGCGCTGGCCAAGGGCGACCGCGTCGAGCTGCGCGGCTTCGGCGCCTTCTCCGTGAAGAACCGCCCCGCCCGCACCGGGCGCAATCCGCGCACCGGCACCAAGGTCGAGGTCACGGAGAAATACGTGCCCTTCTTCAAGACCGGCAAGGAAATGCGCGAGCGCCTCAACGGCTGATGCGCGCCGCGACCCGTACCGCCGGCAACCGCTACCGTCAGTAGACATGCGCCGATTCGTCAGCCTCTTCGTCCTCTTGCCGCTGGCGGTGGTGATCGTCTTCATTTCCGTCGCCAACCGGCATGCGGCAACCTTCTCGCTCGACCCGTTCGGATCGGCGGCGCCGGCCTTGTCGGTCACGGCGCCGCTCTTCGTCCTTCTCTTCGTCACCCTGCTGATCGGCATCGTCGTCGGCGGCATCGCCGTCTGGTTCGGCCAGGGCAAATGGCGGCGCGCGGCGCGGGCCGAGCGGGCCAACGCGGCGCGGCTGCGGCGGGACGTCGAAAGCTTCCGCGAGCGGCTCGCCGCGGCGACACCCGCCCTGCCGCCGCCGAAAGAACGCGACGCCGCCTGATGCGCGTCGTCGGCGCCGACGAGATCCTGCGCATCCTCGCTATCCCCGATCTGGTCGAGGCTCTTCGCGAGGCATTCCGCGCCGGGATCACCGTCCCGCCGCGCCATCACCACCGGATCCCGCGTGGCGCCGGCGAGGCGGCGTTCATCCTGATGCCGGCGTGGAGCGACGACCCCGCCAGTCCTATCGGCGTCAAGATCGTCTCGGTGTTTCCGCAGAACGCGGCGCGTGGCAAGCCGAGCGTCATGGGCGCCTACCTGCTGCTGGCGGGCGACAGCGGCGAACCGCTAGCCGTGCTCGATGGGCGGACGCTCACTCTCCGCCGGACCGCCGCCGCCTCGGCGCTGGCGGCCGACTATCTGGCGCGAAACGACGCACGGCGCCTCGCCATGATCGGCGCCGGCGCGCTGGCGCCCCATCTCATTGCCGCCCACGCGGCGGTGCGACCGATCGCCGAGGTGACGATCTGGAATCGGACCGGCGAGACGGCCGAGCGCCTGGCGGCGGCGCTCGATCGGCCGGGGCTTCGCGTCCGCGCCTCGGACGACCTCGCCGGCGCCGTCGGGGATGCCGACATCGTCTCGGTGGCGACGCTATCCGCAGAGCCCCTGGTGCGGGGCGCGTGGCTGATGCCGGGCACTCATGTCGATCTGGTCGGCGCTTTCACCCCGGCGATGCGCGAGGCCGACGACGAGACCGTGCGCCGCGCCCGCGTCTATGTCGACACGCGGGCCGGCGCGCTGAAGGAGGCCGGCGACATCGTCCAGCCGCTCGCCTCCGGCGCGTTGACGGAGGCGGCTATCGTCGGCGACCTTTTCGACCTCTGCCGAGGCACCGGGGAAGGCCGGCGCACGGCCGAAGAGATCACGCTCTTCAAATCCGTCGGGACGGCGATCGAGGATCTTGCGGCGGCGGTGCTTGTCTGGCAGCGGCTGTGAGCCAGCCGGATAGGGGTTAACCCCATGCGATTGTTCTTTGATCGGCGCCTCTGCTGAAGCCATCGCCACCCCTTGTCGCCGGCGTTGGACTCATGCCCGGTTTCGTGCCAAATCCTCGCGCCATGAGCCTTATCGTGAAAATCTGCGGCCTCTCGACGGAGGAGACGCTCGACGCGGCGCTTGACGCTGGCGCCGACATGATCGGGCTGGTCTTCTTTCCGAAGAGCCCGCGTTTCGTTGCCCCGGACCGTGCCGCCACCCTCGCCGCCCGCGTCAAGGGACGGGCGGAGATCGTCGCCCTGGCGGTGGATATGGACGATGCCGGCATGACGGCGATCGTCGATGCGGTGCGCCCCGACTGGTTGCAATTGCACGGGCGGGAGACGCCGGAAAGGCTCGCCGCCGTCAAGGCGCGCTTCGGACGCCGGGTCATGAAAGCGCTCCATGTCGGCGAGCCGGCCGACCTTGCCGCCACCGCGGCCTACCTGCCGGTCGCCGACCGCCTGCTCCTCGACGCCAAGCCGCCGCGGGGCGCGGTGCTGCCCGGCGGCAATGGCGCCGCCTTCGACTGGGCGATTGTCGGCGGCTTCGCGCCGGGCGTGCCGTGGTTGCTTTCCGGCGGGCTCGATCCCGGCAATGTCGGCGAGGCGCTCCGCATTTCAGGCGCGCCGGGGGTCGACGTTTCGTCGGGCATCGAGACGGCGCCCGGCCGCAAGAGCCCCGAACTCATCCGCGCCTTTGTCGCGGCGGCCCGCCGCGCTGCGGCAGGACGAGGCCGCACCGCCGAAAGGATCGCATCGTGACCGCCATCCCCAATTCGTTCCGGACCGGGCCGGACGAGCGCGGTTTCTTCGGCCTCTATGGCGGCCGTTTCGTCGCCGAAACGCTGATGCCGCTGATCCTCGAGCTCGACAAAGCCTATGACGCGGCAAAGGCGGATCCCGCCTTTCACGAGGAGCTGACCTACCTCAACACCTACTATGCCGGCCGCCCGAGCCCGCTCTATTTCGCCGAGCGGCTGACGGAGCATCTCGGCGGCGCCAAGGTCTATTTCAAGCGCGACGAGCTCAACCACACCGGCAGCCACAAGATCAACAACTGCCTCGGCCAGATTCTGCTGGCCAGGCGCATGGGCAAGACGCGGATCATCGCCGAGACCGGCGCCGGGCAGCACGGCGTTGCCGCCGCGACGGTGGCGGCGCGTTTCGGCTTCCCCTGCGTCGTCTATATGGGCGCCACCGACGTCGAACGGCAAAAGCCCAACGTCTTCCGCATGAAGCTCCTCGGTGCCGAGTTGCGGCCGGTGACAGCCGGCAACGCCACCCTCAAGGACGCCATGAACGAGGCGCTCCGCGACTGGGTGACCAATGTCGAGGACACCTACTACCTGATCGGCACGGCCGCCGGGCCGCACCCCTATCCGACGATGGTGCGCGATTTCCAGTCGGTGATCGGCCGCGAGGCGCGGGAGCAGATTCTGGCCGCCGAAGGGCGCCTGCCGGACGCGATCGTCGCCTGTATCGGCGGCGGCTCCAATGCCATCGGCCTGTTCCACCCGTTCCTCGACGACAAGGAAGTTGCAATCGTCGGCGTCGAAGCCGGCGGCCACGGAATCGACATCGAGAACGGCCACGCCGCGTCGATGACCGGCGGCCGGCCGGGCGTCCTCCACGGCAACCGCACCTATCTCCTCCAGGACGGCGACGGCCAGATTCTCGAAGGCCACTCGATCTCGGCCGGCCTCGATTATCCGGGCGTCGGCCCCGAGCATTCCTTTCTGAAGGACTCCGGCCGTGTCACCTACGTGCCGGCGACCGACAAGGAAGCCCTCGCGGCCTTCCAGCTCTGCACCCGGATCGAGGGCATCATCCCGGCGCTGGAGCCGGCGCATGCGCTGGTCGAGGTCATCAAGATGGCGCCGCGGATGCGCAAGGACCAGATCATCGTGATGAATCTCTGCGGCCGCGGCGACAAGGACGTGTTCACCGTCGCCAAGCATCTTGGCATGGACATTTGAGGAGCCGCCCGCGCCATGCTTGAGGTCCATGTGAATTTCGGCAGTGGCGACGAGGCGTCGCGCCTGTCGCGGGCCACGGTGGAGCGCCGGCTCGTCGTCGCCGCCAACATCCAGGCTCCGATCCGCTCGTTCTACCGCGAGACGCGGAGGCTCGCATGACCACCCGCATCGACAGCCGTTTCGCCGATCTCGCCCTCGAGGGCCGCCCGGCGCTGGTGACCTTCCTCACCGCCGGCGATCCCGACTACGACACGTCGCTGTCGATCCTCAAGGCGCTGCCCGGGGCCGGGGCCGATGTGATCGAGATGGGGATGCCATTCTCCGACCCGATGGCCGACGGCCCGGCGATCCAGGCCTCGGGCCTTCGCGCGCTCCGCGCCGGGCAGACCATGGTGAAAACGCTGGCGATGGTCCGGGCTTTCCGCCAGCAGGACAATGCGACCCCGATCGTGCTGATGGGCTACTACAACCCGATCTACTCCTACGGCAATGAACGTTTTCTCGCCGATGCCACGGCGGCCGGCGTCGACGGCCTGATCGTCGTTGACCTGCCGCCCGAGGCGGACGATGAATTGTGCATCCCGGCGATGACGGCGGGGCTCAATTTCATTCGTCTGGCGACGCCGACCACGGACGACAAGCGCCTGCTGACTGTCCTCGCCAATACGTCGGGCTTTGTTTACTACGTCTC
>JBDTLN010000144.1:0-6241 GCA_039934795.1 Bauldia sp.
AAGTTACCGGCGGGCGATAGCGTCTGGCGAACGCGGCGCTGCGTAGCGGCTGCGAAGGATCGTCAAGGACATTCACATTCTGCCCGGCCCACTCAATTCTGCTTGCGCTCCATCAGAGATATTTTTCAAGAGGGATCAAGCGAGAGCCCGACGTCCCAAGGCGGCTCGCCGGCCCATCGCGCCGCAAGAAAATCGATGAACGTCCTGATCTTGGCTGGTACGTGCCGGTCCGGCGCATAGACGGCGAAAGCGTTCGCGAATTGGAACGTCGGTTGATCGAGCTTGAGCGGGACAAGGTCGCCCTTGCGAAGATCGTCCGATAACAGAAACGTCGGTTGGTACACGATTCCCTGGCCGGCGAGCGCCGCGGTGCGAAGGGCATCGCCATTGTTGGCACGGAAATTCCCGGTGACGTTGACGCCCATCGACCCGTCCCCGCCGAAATGCCAGCGTCCCGCGCCGGCGGCGCTCGGTAGCGTGTAGCCGAGGCAATTGTGAGCCTGAAGATCGGCGACGGTTCGTGGGCTCCCGTGCCTTTCAAGGTAGGCGGGCGCGGCGCAGAGAACGGTTCGGATAGGGGCGAGTTTCCGCGCAATCAGTATGGAATCGCGCAGTTGGCCGATCCGGATCGCAAGATCCCAGCCTTCCTCGACCAGGTCGATGACACGGTCGTTGAGGCCCATGTCGATGGTGAGTTGCGGGTAGAGGCGCGCAAAGTCCGTTGCAGCGGGCGCAATCTGGCGGAATCCGAAGGAGAGCGGTGCGTTGATGCGGAGCGTTCCGCGAGGCTCGGTGACGGTAGCCGCAGCCTCGCCGTCGGCCTCCGCCAACTCGGCAAGGATGCGTTCTGCCGCCTCGCGGTAGCGAGCGCCGGCCTCGGTGAGCGTTAGTTTTCGCGTTGTGCGTTGAAACAGGCGAACACCCAGCCGCTCCTCGATGGCGACCACGTGCTTTGTAACCATGGTTTGCGAGATGCCGAGGGCCCGCGCCGCTGCGGAAAAACTTCCTGCCCCGGCCACTCTCAGGAAAATCTCCATTCCGCTAAACCGGTCGAGCACGGTATTTCACTCTGTTGGTGTGAGATATTCGTCGATATTCCTAGATTAATCTATCAGGAGATGGATGTCATATGGCGGGGATGCAGAGACTAGGTCTGCGGGAATTTGGCCGGCGGCTTTCGCAGCCGGCCTTTAAGGAGAACTCATATGAAAGTCAGCATCATCGGAGCCGGCAGCATGGCTGGTGGCATCGCCAACCGGTTCGCCAGCGGCGGCCATTCCGTAACGGTCAGCCACGTGGATTTGGAGAAGGCGAATACGCTGGTCGCCGATCTGGGCAACGCACCCGGGGCGAGGGTGGAAGCTCTGCCGGTCGACACGGCGCTGGACAATCCTGTGGTCGTTCTTGCGATGCCTTTCGCGGCGGCCCGGGATTTCGCCGAACGGAATGCCGCGCGACTGGCCGGCAAGATCGTGGTCGACATCAGTAACCCGTTGAACGCGACATATGATGGGCTGGTGACGGCTCCGGGCAGAAGTGCGGCGGAGGAAATCGCGGCAATTCTACCGAAGAGCAAGGTGGTCAAGGCTTTCAATACGACGTTCGCGGGGACCCTCATTGACGGCGCCGTGCAGGGTCACGCGCTCGATGTCTTCATCGCCGGCGACGATGACGATGCCAAGCAGGTGGTCATCGGGCTGGTCAGGGACAGCAAGCTCCGTCCGATCGATGCAGGAAGGCTCGACCGTGCGCGGCAACTGGAAGGTCTGGCCCTTCTCGGCATCACCCTGCAAGGCCCGCTCGGCACCGGTTTCATGAGTGCGTGGAAGCTCGTCGCCTGAGACCCGTTACGAAGCGTTCCGGGGCCCGTCGACTTTCGGGACCCGGAACGAGCAACCAGCTAGTATGGGCGGTCGACGACCGCGGCAAGGAGCTACCGATGTCCGATACGCAACTCGCACCCGATAAAGCTGAGGCCGAAGAGTTCTTGAAGCGGCCGATCGATCCGGGCGTCCGGATCGGCCACACGCACCTGAAAGTCGCCGACATCGAACGGGCGCTCGGTTTCTATTGCGGCGTGCTCGGCTTCCAGTTGAAGGTGCGGTACGGCAAACAGGCGGCATTCATCGCCGCCGGCGACTACCACCATCACATCGGGCTCAACACCTGGGAGAGCCTCAACGCGCCGCCGCCGCCGCCGCACACCACCGGCCTTTACCATCACGCCATCCTTTACCCGACGCGGCCTGCGCTCGCCGATGCCCTTCGCCGCTTGATTGCGGCAGGTGTGGCGCTGGACGGCGCGAGCGACCATGGCGTCAGCGAGGCGCTTTATCTCCGGGATCCAGACGAGAATGGCGTAGAACTCTACTGGGATCGCCCGATGGAGAAATGGCCGAAGAATCCGGACGGCTCGCCCAGCATGTTCACCAAGTGGCTGGACCTTGAGAATCTCCTGCGCGAGGCCCCTCCAGCCTGAGGCTCGGTCTGAAGGGTGCAAAACGTCCTTCTCTCGCCTATATCACGCGTTCCGCAACCTTCGCGGCGGCCTCGAACCGCCCCCGGAGCCCCCATGGCAGAGACCCAGATCCCCGTCACCGTGCTCACCGGCTATCTCGGCGCGGGCAAGACGACGCTCCTCAACCGCATCCTCTCGGAGAACCATGGCAAGCGCTACGCCGTGATCGTCAACGAGTTCGGCGAAATCGGCATCGACAACGATCTCATCGTCGAATCCGACGAGGAAGTCTTCGAGATGAACAACGGGTGCGTCTGCTGCACGGTGCGCGGCGACCTCATTCGGGTGGTCGAGGGGCTGATGAAACGGCCGGGTGGTTTCGACGGCATCCTTGTCGAGACGACGGGCCTCGCCGATCCGGTGCCGGTGGCGCAGACCTTTTTTATGGACGAAGAGGTCAAGGCGCGCTCGAAGCTCGACGCCGTGGTGACGGTGGCGGATGCCAAGAACCTCCTCGCCCGCCTTGCCGACTCGCACGAGGCGGAGGAGCAAATCGCTTTCGCCGACGTGATCTTGCTCAACAAGGCTGATCTTGTTTCGAAGGATGAGCTTGCGGTTGTCGAGCGGCGCATCCGCGGGATCAATCCCCATGCGCTGATCCATCGGACCGAGCGCTGCGCCATTCCGCTTGATCGCGTCCTCGATCGTGGCGCCTTCGATCTTGACCGCATTTTGTCGATCGAGCCGGATTTCCTCGAAGGCGGCCACGATCACGATCATCATCATGATCATGACCACGATCACGACGGCCACGATCACCACCACCATCATCACGATATCGCCGGCTCCGGCATCGCCTCCGTGTCGTTGCGCGCCGGTGCTCTCGACCCCAAGGCGTTCTTTCCGTGGATCGAGCGCATCACCCAGGAGTTTGGGCCGCAGATTCTCCGCCTCAAGGGTATCCTCTCCTTCAAGGATGACGGCGAACGCTACGTGGTGCAGGGCGTGCACATGATCATCGAGGGCAACCACCAGCGCCCGTGGAAAGACAGCGAGAAGCGTGAGAGCCGCCTCGTCTTCATTGGCCGCAAGCTCGACGAGGCCATGCTGAAGGCTGGTTTTGAGGCTTGCCTCGCATAAGGGGCTTGCCTTTTTCCCCGTAGATTGATTGTCGTTCCCCGGATCGTCGAAGGCGCGACCGGAAACATTCACCCCGCATGCCCACCATCCAGGAATTCCCCTTCGGCGCGTTCGTGGTGCAGGTGGCGTTTCTTGGTGAAACGGCGGTGTTTGCGCTGGGAGACGGCACGATACGGCTTGTTGATGGGCCGGCGGCGGTGTCGGTCGCGGCGCATGGCGGCGCGGTTCTTTCGGCGGACGTGGTGCGCGACGGCAGGCGACTTGTCACCGGTGGCGATGACGGCGTTGTCGCCGCGGTCGACGCCAAGGGTGGCATCGCGAAACTTGCGGAACGGCCGCGTAAATGGATCGATCATGTCGCGGCGGGGCCGAACGGGGCGGTCGCCTTCTCGGTCGGGCGCGAGGCGGTGGTGCGCGCCGCGGATGGCACGGAACGCTCGTTCTCGCACCAGCGGGCAGTGAGCGGATTAGCGTTTGCGCCCAAGGGTTTCCGCCTGGCGGTGGCGCGGCTGGATGGGGTGACGCTGTGGTGGGCGGGGACGGACGCCGCTCCCGTCACGCTTGAATGGAAAGGTGCGCATCTCGGCGTAAGTTATTCTCCGGACGGCAAGTTCGTCGTGACGACCATGCAGGAGAACGCGCTGCATGGCTGGCGGCTGGAGGATGGCCGCGACATGCGGATGAGCGGCTATCCCGCCAAGCCGCGATCGATGTCGTGGTCGGTGAAGAGCCGGTTCCTCGCGACCTCAGGTGCAAATGCCGCAATTCTCTGGCCTTTTCACTTCAAGGACGGGCCGATGGGCAAGTCACCGCTGGAGCTTGGCGCCCGGGAAGTGCTGGTGACACGGGTGGCCTGCCATCCCCGCGAGGAGGTGGTGGCGGTCGGCTACCAGGACGGCATGGTGCTTGCGATCCGGTTCCAGGACGGGTCGGAATCATTGTTGAGACGGCCCGGAAACGGCACGGACGGGCCTGTGACAGCGCTCGGTTGGGCTGATTCCGGAAAGCATCTCGCATTCGGCACGGAACAGGGCGCCGGCGGCGTCATTTCTCTCTAGGATCGCTTTTCTCTAGGATCGCTTTCGCGACGGTTGGAGGCCACCAGCGGATGATCGCGCGCACACTCGCATTGATCGTTGCGCTCGGGCTCGGCTTCGTCCTCTCCCAGGGGCCGGAGTTCGCTCAGCAGTATCGCCAGCGGCTCGGTGGCGCGGTCGACGAGTTGCGGCGGATCATTTTGCAGTTCGACGAGGACTCGCTCCACTCCGGCTACGACCGCGCCGGAGCGATCGCACTGATGGCGAGCAACTCCGAGCAGCTGGTCCGCGACCAGTCCGGACGGATCGTCGTTACCGTCGCCCGCTACGGGCGGCTCCGCGAGCAGCAGGCGGCGTTCGAGAGCGACGGGGCGTTCGTCCGCCTCGCCTCCTTCATCCAGAATTTCGATCCGCCGCTCGTCGAGCGCACCTTCGCCGCCTATGAGCCGGCCGTGCCGGTTACCGTGGAAGGGCTGCTGCTGGCCGGCGGCGGTTTCTTCGCCGGCTATTTCTTCGTCCTTGGCATGGCCTGGCCGCTTCGCCGCGGCCGGCGGTCGCTTCAGCCGCGCAACTCGGTCTCGAGATAGGCGCCGAGGCGGGCGCTCAGCGCCGCCACCGTCAGCGTCGGCGCATTGGCGGTGATCGAGGGGAAAACCTGCGAGCCGACGATGAAGAGATTTTGATGGTCGTGGGCGCGGAGGTTCGCATCGACCACCGACGTCTTCGGGTCGTCGCCCATTCGCGTCGTGCCGCCCATGATGGCGCTGTCGGCGATCGGACCGAGCTGCTTGACCTCGGTCGCCCCGAGCACCGCCATGATCGAACTCTGCACGGTCCGCGCCACGGCGAGGCCCTTGTTGGTGTAGTCCTGGGCACGGAACCAGATTTTCGGGCGGGGAATGCCGAGGGCATCCTTCTCCGTCGCAAGGCCGACGCGATTATAGCTGTCGGGCAGCATCTCGCCGGAGGTGCCGATGAGAATCTGGCGAGAGATGGTGTCGCGCACCGCCGCCTTCAGCGCGTCGCCGCGGAGGCCCTTCTTGATGAGCTGCGCCGAGACGAGGAGGGGGCCGACGGCGCGGTCCCAGCCTTCGTTCGACGGCGATATGCCGATGGCGCAATGCTCGCCGCGGAACGGGCCGTCGCGCAGTTCGAGGATGCCGCCTGTCGAGACCGGACCGCGATAGGTGTAGACCGGGTCGCGGGTAAGGCCCTGGATGCCGACGTCGATCTGGCTCATCAGGTTGCGGCCGACCTGGCCGCTGGAATTGGCGGCGCCCTTTGCGGCGTTCTCACCGGCCGACATCAGCAGCAGCTTCGGCGTCTCGATGGCGTGGCAGGCGATGACGAAGAAATTGCCGGTCGCCTGGCCCTGGCTTCCGTCGGGCTTGAGGAACGTCACCGCGCTGACGCGGCCGTAGGGACCGATGACGACGCGGTTGACGACGCATTCTGTCTCGACCCGGGCGCCGGCGCGGATCGCCTTGTCGAGATGGGCGGAGGCATCGTACTTGGCCTGGATCGGGCAGATCGGGACGCAAGAGGCATTGCCGCAGCATTGCGGGCGGCCGTCGCGGGTGACCGAGTTCCGCCCTTGCGGGAAGGG
>JBDTLN010000145.1:0-6178 GCA_039934795.1 Bauldia sp.
GACGTGCTGCGCTGGCATGTCGACCAGCAGCCAACCGATGCCTTCATTGAAGCCCTGTTCGAGATGCGCGAGATCATCGAGCCGGCGGCGGCTGAGCGGACTGCCGAGCGAGCCACCCCGGAAGAGGTGGAACGCATCGGCATCGCGATGAAGGGCATCGAGGAGAACGCCCGCGGCAGTGACGAGCAGATCAAGGCTGACGTCGGATTCCACATGGGAATCCTGGAAGGCTCGCACAATCCGATCATCCGTTCGCTGGGCGCCCTGATCGAGTCGGCTCTGGAAATTTCGTTCTCGCTCAGCTGGCGGGCTGCAATGCGCGCCGACGCCGTCTATCAGCACCGCGTCATCTTCGAGGCGATCCGCGACCACCGCGCCGACGACGCGTTCCTTGCCATGCGCAAGCTGCTGAGGAATTCCAAGGGCGACGTCTTTGACGCGATCTGGTCGAGCCGGAACGAACCAAAGCCGGAATAGTCGCCGGCCTGCCGCCTCAATCGGCGACGAGGGATCAACCAAGAAGAAGACAGTCACGTATCGGGGAGGGAACACATGCGGCTGATGCAGGTGAAAGACGACAAGGGCAAGCGCCGGATTGTGGCGACCGAGCGGGGGAAATCCTGGTTCGTTCCGCGCTATAAGACGGTCTACGACCTTGCGCGTGCCGCTATCAAAGGACGGACAAAGATCGCCAGGATCGTCGCAGCCGCGGGGAAGGGCGCCGCCGCGGATCCTGCGGCGCTCCTTGCCAATGACCAGGTTCTGCGGCCGATCGACCATCCCGATCCCGCCCATCTTCTTGTCACCGGCACGGGACTCACCCATCTCGGCTCAGCCGCGACGCGCGACTCCATGCACCAGAAGGTTACCGGCGTCGCCGAGGAGACCCTGACCGACTCCATGAAGATGTTCCGGATGGGCCTCGAGGGCGGCAAGCCCGCGCCGGGTGTGGCCGGAGTGCAGCCGGAGTGGTTCTACAAGGGCGACGGCTCGTTCACGGTCGGCCCGGGCGAGGCACTTGTCTCGCCGGCCTTTGCTCTTGACGGTGGCGAGGAGCCGGAAGTCGCCGGTATCTATGTCGTCGGACCGGACGGAACGCCGTGGCGGATCGGGTATTCGCTCCTCAATGAGTTCTCCGATCACATCATCGAGCGGCAGAACTACCTGTGGCTTGCGCACTCCAAGTTGCGGCCCTGCGCCTTCGGACCTGAACTGCTGCTCGGCGAATTGCCGGCCGATGTGCGCGGCACCTCGCGCATCCGCCGCGGCAAGGACGTTATCTTCGACGAGCCTTTCCTTACCGGCGAAGCGAACATGTCGCACAGCATCGCCAATCTCGAGGCGCATCATTTCAAGTACGACTGGTTCCGTCGTCCGGGCGACGTCCACGTCCATACCTTCGGCACGGCGACGCTGCTGGTCGCCGCCGGGATCAAGACGCAGCCGGGCGACATCTTCGAGATCCAGGCGCCCGATTTCGGGCTGCCGCTGGTCAATCCGCTGAAGATCGGGAAGGATCGGAAACTTCGCGTCCGCGTTATCTGAGGCAGATCGCGCGCTTCGAAACACACAGGGAAATGCAATCGGCCATGGATGACCTTCATCGCAACTATATTGCCGGGGAATGGATTGAAGGTGAGGCGATCGCCAATATCAATCCATCCGACACCAACGAGGTTGTTGGCCACTACGCGCGCGCCAGCGCGGAGGACGCCAAGGCCGCGATAGCTGCGGCGAAGGGCGCGTTCCAGTCGTGGTCGCACTCCGGCATTCAGCAACGCTATGAAATCCTGAAGGCTGCCTCGGACGAGATTCTGGCGCGGCGGCAGGAGATCGGACGGCTGTTGTCGAGCGAGGAGGGAAAGACCCTCGCCGACGGCATCGGCGAGACCGTCCGCGCGGGCCAGATATTCGCTTTCTTTGCCGGCGAGTGCCTGCGGCTGTCCGGCGAAGTCGTTCCGAGCGTCAGGCCCGGCATCGACGTTACGATGACGCGTGAACCGATGGGCGTGGTGGGCATTATCACCCCGTGGAATTTTCCCATCGCCATCCCGGCGTGGAAGATCGCGCCGGCCATCGCGGCCGGCAACACCGTGGTGCTCAAGCCCGCCGACCTCGTCCCCGGCAGCGCGTGGGCGATCGTCGACATCCTTGCCCGCGCAGGCCTGCCGAAGGGCGTGCTTAATCTCGTCATGGGCAAGGGTTCGGTGGTTGGCGAAGCGATGCTTAACTCGTCCGACATCCACGCGATCAGTTTTACCGGCTCGATCGAGACCGGCAAGAAGGTCGCGCTCGCTTCCGCGGAGCGGCTGCGGAAGGTCCAACTCGAAATGGGCGGCAAGAACCCGCTCGTCGTTCTCGACGACGCCGATCTCAAGGTCGCCGTCGAAGTCGCGGCCAATGGCGGATTCTTCCAGACCGGCCAGCGTTGCACGGCATCGTCACGCCTGATCGTTACCGCTGGCATACACGACAAATTCGTAGAGGCGCTGACCGACCGTATCAAGACGATTGTCGTTGACCACGCCCTCAAGGAAGGCAGCCAAGTGGGGCCCGTCGTCAATCAGGACCAACTCGACCAGGACGAGCGCTACATCAAGATCGCGCGAGACGAGGGAGGCAAGCTCGCCTGGGGCGGGGAGCGACTGAAGCGGTCGACGCCCGGCTTCTATCTCCAGCCGGCGCTGTTCACCGAAACGACGGCCCAGATGCGCATCAACCGGGAGGAGGTGTTTGGCCCGGTAGTCAGCGTGATCAAGGTCGAGAATTACGACGAGGCCCTGGCAGTCGCTAATGACACGCCTTTCGGCCTGTCCGCGGGCATCTGCACCACCAGTCTCAAATATTCCTCGCATTTCCGGCGGAATTCCGAGGCCGGAATGGTAATGGTCAACCTGCCCACCGCGGGCGTCGATTATCACGTCGCTTTCGGCGGCCGCAAAGGCTCCAGCTACGGCCCGCGCGAACAGGGCGCCTATGCCCGCGAGTTCTTCACGACGGTGAAGACGGCATACGTGTTGCCCTGACGCGGAGGCACCGAAGGTACCTGCGGCTGCCGAAGCGGCATGTATAGGCTTGCGGCGGGCTTCGGTCCGCCGCTTCGCTTTCCGGGACTTTGACGGTCGCAGGATCGTCAGAGACCGTTCAGGTGGAATATGCAATAGTTGCCACCGATGGGTTGCCGGTGCCGTAGCGCCCGGCGTCGCGAGACCTCGGAGGCGACCATGATCCGCTCGACTTTGGCGCGTGTGGGCCACGTACTGGCGCTTCTTGTCGCGGCGGCCACGTTCGGGCTGATCCCTGGCGTCGGCAAGGCCAGCCAGATGGGAGATGGCCCTATGGTTCCCGGGATCATCCAGGAGATGATCCAGCAGGTGCCACAGCAGATGGATTGCTCGCCAGGCCGCTATTCCAAGCGCCTCGAACGTTGTGTCTACCCTGAGCCCGAGCACGAGCCGGTTCAGGTCGATTGCGAGCCGCCGGGGCGATACTCGCAGAGGCTCGGCCGCTGCATATACCCGCAGCCCGAGGAAGAGCCGGTACGCGTCACCTGCGATCCGCCTTACCAGTACTCGCGCCGGACGGGCGACTGCTATTTGCCCGAGCCGAAGCAGCCGAAGCAGGTCTCCTGCAAGTTTCCGCTGGTCCGCGATGGAAAGAGTTGCGTTTGTTCCGCCGGCTACAATTCGTTGAAGGGCAAATGCGTCCAGCAGAAGAAGGAACCGCCGCAAGAAACTGCCGACGTCTCACGTATCCAGGAGTGCCTTGCGCAACTCGGCTACGAGCCGGGCCCGGCAGATGGTAACCCCGGCAAAGGCACACGGGACGCCTATCGCAGCTTCCAGCAGGCGAACGCGCTTGGGAAACGGCCGCTCAGCTTCACCGACGGACCTACGAAGACCAAGCTCTTCCAGATGTGCGAAGCGCCGCCCAAGGTGGAGGTCGCTGAAAAGCCGTCGTCACGCCGCTGCCTGCCGCGCGACCTGTATGACACGCTGAAAGCCGCCTACGGCGAGCGGGCCGGGGTGGAACAGTGTGTCGATGCCTGCCTGCCGAAGCCGACATTCTACAGCGAGGAGAAGCTCGCCAGCGTCGCCGAACACTATGGCGTCGACTGGTGCGAGAGCTGCATCCGGCTCGGCTCCTGGCTGCCGCTCGATGCAATTCGCCAGATCGAGAGCGCGGCAAACGTTACGCTGTGCGCATCGCCGCCGCAGCTCTGCTACCTCCCGGGCCGCCCGATCGTTTATTCCACCACCGAAATTCGCACGATCTATCGAGGCCTGCCGGCGAGTGTTGGCAATGAAAGCGACATCGCGGTCGTCATCGGCAACGAGCCCTACCAGGGCGATTTGCCCGCCCATGTCTACGGCCATGCCGACGCCGACGCGATCGATCAGCTCCTGACCGACCAACTTGGCTACCGCAAGGAAAATATCATTGACTTGCGTGATGCGACGCTCTCCGATCTTGAGCGTGTCTTTGGCACTGAGGAGAACCCCGGTGGCGAGCTCGCCGAGCGCGTCGGCAAGGACAAGCCGGGCGACGTTTTCATTTACATTTCCAGCCATGGCATGGCGAAAGAAGATGGCGGCGCGAGCTATATCCTGCCCGTCGACGGGAAGGCCGACGATCTCGACAAGACCGCCTATCCCCTCCAGCAGCTATACAAGGGCATCGGCAAGGCCGCCGCCCGCACCACCATGCTGATGCTGGAGGCAACGTTCGCCAAGACGGTTTCCGATCTCGTCGATCCGCCGAATATTCCCGAGCTCGAGGTCGTTGCAATGCCCGAAACGCCGGTGCCCGGCCTCGCGGTGTTCACCGCCGCCGACCGCGACCAGCACTCGCTCGGCGACCCTGAGTACGGCATCGGCCTCTTTACCCGCTACGTGATCGCCGGGCTTGCCGGCGAGGCGGATGTGGCGCCGCTTGGCAATGGCGACAGCCAGATCGATTCGGTCGAGCTGTTTGTCTACACCTCCGACATGGTGAGGACGGCGGCGCGCAAGTCCTTCGGTCTGGAGCAAAAGCCGATCCTGTCGAAGATCGACAATCTCGTGGTTGGAAAGCTCGCCGGCATCTCGCGGCCTGATCCGGCCATCCGCGCGGCTCTGGCGCCAGGGGCGAGCCCGGTCGACTGATACGGTGCCTGGCGGCGTCTTGTCGCGCGGGGCCGCCGGGCGATTTTACTCACGTCCGGCGGTTCACTATGCTCGCTGCCGACTATGACGCCGTCCGAGATAGCGGCGCTTCGGGGCGGGGAAGAAATGGCAGGCAAGAAGCAGTCCGGGATGCGGCACGTCCGCCGCATGGCCGTCGTTGTCGTGATTCTCGCGCTCGCGCTGTACTTCCTTCCGATCGTAGGCCTCTTGTATCTTGCGTGCGGCATTCTCGATGTCAGCCGGCATCGGAACGTCTCATTCCTGCTGCTGCAGAGATATTTCTCGGGCAACGGGATGCTGACGTGGTTCTTGTCACCCCTAAATCTGCTCGCGGACCTTTTCTCCCATCGCAATATCGTCGTGTACAAGCTCGACGATCTGCCCGCCGATCATCGCAGCGAGATCGAGGCGTGCGTAGGCGAGTTCGTTGCCAACGGTCCGGCGATCAAGGCCCATATCGCGCGTTCGCTGGCGGAGAACCGGCGCGGGATGCTGACCTTCAAGTGGTTCAACGCGAAACAGACGGTCGACCTTCGCGTTGCCGGGTTTGAGCGCGAGTACCGCTACATTAAAACGATCGCGGTATCTGTCTTCAACACGCGTCAGCAGACGTCCTGGCATTTCGGGCCGCTGCGACTGACCTTCCGGGTGCTGTATAACCTCGAGCCGATAGACAGCCGCGACGTTTTCATCGAAGTCGACGACCGGACACATTACTGGGTGGACGACCCACTGTTCATCTTCGATGACACGGCTTTCCACCGGTCGGTCAATGATGTCGACCACGTGCGTTATTGCCTGTTCATGGATATCGTACGACCGAACTACGCCCATGCCGCGTTCGAGGTTGCCTTGCGCGCGGCAAGCGCCATCACCAGTTCATTCAAGCGGCTGTTCTACCGAAACTGGTCGTTCATCCGCTGAACCGGATCCGCCCGTAGCTCAGGGGACCAGAGCATCGCGCTTCGAACGCGAGGGTCGGGAGTTCGAATCTCTCCGGGCGGGCCATTTTC
>JBDTLN010000146.1:0-6136 GCA_039934795.1 Bauldia sp.
GTGTGGCGGGAGTCATGGGGCTCGGCCCTCTCTCCTCGTCATCCCGTCACTCCGCGCTTTGCATGAGCCACGAAGTCCCGTGCGGATTTGGCGAGGACGTTTTCCTTCATCCAGGCAGCAAAGGTGTCGCGGTCGCGGGCGATGGGGTCCCAGGCGATGTAGAAGGCGTTGGCGCGCTTGTAGTAGCCATGGGCGTAGGAAGGATAAGCGCCGCCGGGGACGACCGATATCGCGCTGACCGTCCAGGCGGGGAGAATGACCGCATTGGGCGAGCGCGGCCCGAAATCCTCGACCACCTCCTCGACCGTCACGATCGAGCGCTGCGCTGCGAGCACGGCCTCCTTCTGGACGCCAAGAATGCCCTCGATGAGCACGTTGCCGGCGCGGTCGGCGCGGAGGGCGTGGATGATCGTCACATCGGGGCGGATCGCCGGCACGGCCGCAAGGACTTCTCCGGTGAACGGACACGCCACCGAACGGATGTTTGGATTGACCTTCGGCAGGTCGGCGCCGATGTAGCCGCGGAACGCGGCGAAGGGGAGATTGGCGGCGCCGGCGTCATAGGCGTTGGCCATCGCGGCGTGGGAATGTTCGTCGAGTTCGAGGGGCCGTGGCCAGCCGTTCTCGACCGCGTCGCGCATCCGGTGGAGCGAGCCGACGCCGGGATTGCCGCCCCAGGAGAATTTCATTTTTCGGACCAGCCCCATGCCGATGAGCTGGTCGTAGAGAAGGTCCGGCGTCATGCGGACGATCTCGAGGTCGCGCTTGCCCTGGCGGATCACTTCGTGGCCGGCGGCAAAGGGGATGAGGTGGGTGAAGCCCTCCATGGCGACCGTGTCGCCGTCCCGGACATTGGCGGCGACGGCATCGGAAAGATCGAGGAATTCCGCCATTTTTCTGCAAGGGATCGAGGGCGATCAAAGGGTTCGCGCAACTTAGGACATATGCTAGGGTGGTCAAGGGCGAAATAGGAAGAGTTGTTCGCAGAGCGCACAAATCGGGTTGCCGCGATGGATGAGCCGGAGAAACGCAGTCGCGACCAGATCGGCGGCTTTGCAAAAGGCCTGTCGGTGATCGAGGCGTTCGGGCCGGACCGGCAGCGCCTGACGATTGCCGAGGTGTCGCGGCTGACCGGCCTCGAACGCGCCACGGCCCGCCGCTATCTCCTGACGCTGGTCGCCGGCGGCTATGCCGACTATGACGGCAAGTTCTTCACCCTGACGCCACGGGTCCTCCGGCTCGGCTATGCCTATCTCTCCGCGACGCCGCTTCCCGGCATCCTCCAGCCGGTGCTCGAGCAAGTCGCCGAGACGACCCGTGAATCCTCCTCGGCCTCGATTCTCGACGGCACCGACATCGTCTACATCGCCCGCGCCGCGCAGCGCCGGGTGATGTCGATCGGCCTCCAGGTCGGCAGCCGGCTGCCGGCCTATTGCGCTTCGATGGGGCGCGTGCTCCTCGCCGCCCTGCCGCCCGAGGTGGCGGCCGAGCGCCTCGCCGCATCCCATCTCGAAAGGCTGACGCCCCGGACCTTGATCGACATCAAGTCGCTGACCGAGGAAATCGCCAAGGTTCGCGAGCGGGGCTACGCGGTGATCGACGAAGAGCTGGAAATAGGTCTCCGCTCGGTCGCCGTCCCGGTTTACGATGCCGGTGGCCGCGTCGTTGCGGCGATGAATGTCGGCGTGCAGGTCGCCCGGGCGAGCCTCGACGACCTCGTCCATCGCCTGCTGCCGCCGCTCCGCGAGGCGCAGGCGGGGTTGCGGCGGATGATCGCGTAAACGGACAAAAGGGCAGGGAGGCAAGCCTATCGTGCAGATGATGAAGGTCAACGACATCCACCTTCACTACCGGGTGGATGGGCCTGACGACGGCGTGCCCGTGGTCTTCGCCAATTCGCTCGGCACGGACCTCCGCGTCTTCGAGGCGCTGCTGCCGCTGCTGAAGGGCAAGCTCCGCTTCATCCGCTACGACAAGCGTGGCCACGGACTTTCCGACGCGACGCCGCGGCCGTACCGGATGAGCGATCACGTCGCCGATCTTGCCGGCCTCCTCGATGCGCTGAAGGTGCGGCAGGCGGTGATCGTCGGCCTGTCGATCGGCGGGCTGATCGCCCTCGGCCTGTCGGCGAGCCGTCCCGACCTGGTCCGCGCCATCGTGCTCATGGATTCAGCCCACAAGATCGGCAACGACGAGATGTGGAACGGGCGTATCGACGTGGTCGAGAAGGGCGGCATCGCCGCCATCGAGAAGGGCGTACTCGAACGCTGGTTCCCGGAATCGTTCCGCACCGGCCGCAGCGTCGAACTCGCCGGCTGGCGCAACATGCTGACCCGCACAACGGTCGACGGCTATGCCGGCTCGTCGGCGGCGATCCGCGACGCCAACTACGAGGCGGCGGCGCGGGGGCTGAAGGTACCGGTGCTCGGCATCGGTGGCTCGCACGATCTGGCGACGCCGCCTGACCTCGTCAAAGGCACCATCGCCATCATTCCCGGGGCGCGGTTCGTGCTCATCGACGGCTCCGGCCATCTGCCCTGCGTCGACGCGCCCGCCAAGGTGGCGGCGGCGATGAACGACTTCTTCGCGGAGAACGGCATTGGCTGACGAACGGCTGAAGCTTGGCGAAAAGACGCGCCGCCGGGTCCTTGGCGACGCCCATGTCGACCGCTCGCTGGCCAACGCCACTGCGTTCGACAAGCCGTTCATCGACTTCATCACCGGCGGCGTCTGGGCCTCGGTGTGGGGCCGGCCGAACCTGACGCCGCGCGAGCGATCGCTGATCACCATCGCGCTCCTCGCCGGCCTCGGCCACCACGAGGAACTGGCCATCCACATCCGCGCCACGCGCAACACCGGCGCCAGCGAGGAGGACGTGCGCGAGGCGCTGCTCCACGTCGCCGCCTATGCCGGAGCGCCGGCGGGCAATTCCGCTATCGTCCTCGCCAGGCGCGTCTATGGCGAGATGAAAGCCGCGGCGCCCGAGGCGCCGAACAAGAAGGCGCCGAAAAGGATGGCGAAAGGGAAAAAGCCATGACCTTCCGTCCGCGCGATTGGGCGGGCAGTCCGACCTATCTCGACGCCGGCTATGGCTCGACGAAATTGCGCGGGCCGCAGCAGCCGCTCGTCTCGCTCCGCCAGGGCGCCGGCGAAGTCTCCGGTCCGGCCTTCGGGCACCGCTTCGTCACCGCGGCGAACGCCGACCTCACCCGCAACGGCCGCGCCAATGGCGAGCCGCTCGGCGAGCGCATCGTCGTTACCGGCCGCGTCCTCGACGAATACGGAAGGCCGCTGCGCAACACGCTGGTCGAAATCTGGCAGGCCAATGCCGCCGGCCGCTATGTCCACAAGTCCGACCAGCACAACGCGCCGCTCGATCCGAACTTCCTCGGCGCCGGCCATTGCGCCACCGACGCCGACGGCCGCTACCGCTTCCTCACCATCAAGCCCGGCGCTTATTCCTGGCGGAACCATCACAACGCCTGGCGGCCGAACCACATTCACTTCTCGCTGTTCGGCGCCGGCTTCGTTTCGCGGCTGGTGACGCAGATGTACTTCCCCGGCGACCCACTGCTCGCCTATGACCCGATCTATGAGAGCGTTCCCGCCCATGCCCGCGAGCGCATGATCTCGCGCTTCGATCTCGACGTCACCGAGCCGGAATTCGCCCTCGGCTTCGCCTTCGATATTGTGCTGCGCGGTCGCGACGAGACACCGTTCGAGGCGCCGCGGTGAAGCCCAACCTCCTCCCCCAGACGCCGTCGCAGACCGTCGGCCCGTTCTTCGCCTTCGCGCTGGCCGCGCGGCAGTATGGCTACGACTTCCCGCAGATCGCCGGCAGCGCCATCGCCACGCCCGACGCGCCGGGCGAGCATATCCGCGTCACCGGCCGGGTCATCGACGGCGAGGGTGTGCCGATCCCCGATTCGCTGATCGAGGTCTGGCAGGCGGATGCCTCCGGCCGCTATCCGGGCGCCGACGCGTTCGACGCCGACGGTGCGTTCCTCGGCTTCGGCCGCTACGGCACGGGCACCGGTCCGGAGACGCGCTTCACCTTCGACACGGTCAAGCCCGGCGGCCATGACGGCGAGGCGCCCCACCTCAACCTCATCGTCACCATGCGCGGGCTTCTCCTTCATGCGTTCACCCGGCTCTATTTCAGCGACGAAGCGGCGGCGAACGAGCGCTGCGCGGTGCTGGCGCTGGTGCCGCAGGAGCGCCGCCGCACCCTCGTCGCGACGCGCGAGGAGACGCCGGCCGGGCCGCTCTACCGCTTCGACATCCACATGCAGGGCCCCGACGAAACCGTGTTCTTCGATGTCTGAGCGATGAGCGCGTCGCTGCTTTCTTCGGCGATCCATGCCGGGCTCGTCGGCGATGCCGAGATTGCCGCGCTTCTCGACGACACGGCGCGCATCCAGACGATGCTGAAGGTCGAGGCGGCCCTCGCCAGGGTCGAGGGCGAACTCGGCATCATCCCGAAGGCGGCGGCGAAACGCATAGCAGCGGTGGCGGGCAAGCTGGCGATCGATCCGGCGAGCCTTGCCGCCGGCACCGCGAAGGACGGCATGGCGGTGCCGGCGCTGGTCGCGGCGCTGCGCGCGGCGGTGCCGCCCGGCGACCGCACCCATGTGCATTTCGCCGGCACCTCGCAGGACATCATCGACACGGCGCTGGTGCTGGCGCTCCGCGACGCGCTCGACATCATCGAGAAGCGCCTCCGGTCGCTTGCCAAGGCTCTGGCGGCGCTCGCCCGCAAGCACCGGCACACGATCATGCCCGGCCGCACGCGCTTTCAGCCCGCCGTGCCGATCGCCTTCGGTGGCAAGGTCGCGGCCTGGCTGGCACCGCTCCTTCGCGACCTCGATCGCCTCAAGGAAATGCGCCCGCGGCTCCTCGTCCTTTCCTTCTTCGGCCCGGCCGGAACCCTGTCGGTGCTGGGGACGCGCGGTGCCGACGTGGAACAGGCGCTCGCCGCCGAACTTGGCCTCGGCATCGCATCGGCGCCCTGGCATACGGCGCGCGACGGCTTCGCCGAACTCGGCTCGTGGCTGGCGCTGGTCGCCGGCACGCTCGGCAAGATCGGCGCGGACGTGATTCTGCTGGCGCAGGCGGAAGTCGCCGAGGTCCGGCCCGGCTCCGGCGGCGGATCGTCGACCTTGCCGCACAAGGCCAACCCGGTCGGGCCGGAGGTGCTCGTCGCCCTCGCCGGCTTCGCTGCCGACCGGGTCGGGTCGCTCCACCGGGCGCTGGTCTCGGCCCATGAGCGCGACGGCGCCGCCTGGACGCTGGAATGGCTGACGCTGCCGGACCTTCTCGTCGCGACGGGCGCGGCGACCAGGCTCGCCGGCGACCTGATCGCCGGCCTTGTCGTCGACGCGAAGCGGATGCGGGACCATGTCACCGCCGCGCCGGGGCTTCTTTTCGCCGAGGGCGCGACCTACGCGCTGATGGCGCACATGCCGCGCGCCGAGGCGGAGGCCCTGGTCAAGGCGGCGATCGCCGAGGCGGTCGCCGATGCCGGGCACCTTGTCGATGTGCTGGCGGCGAAGACGCGCGCAGCGGTCGACTGGGCGAAGCTGCGCGACCCGCAACAGGCGCTCGGCTTGACCGGCGCCTATATCGACCGCGTGCTGAAGCGGGTGCCGCGATGACCGGACGCGGGAACGGCTGATGAGGACGCGGGTGGCCATCATCGGATCGGGGCCCGCCGGACTTCTCCTCGGCCAGATCCTGCTGCGCGCCGGCATCGACAATGTGATCCTAGAGCGCCGGACCAAGGACTATGTGCTGTCGCGCGTCCGCGCCGGCGTGCTGGAGGAGGGCACGGTGGCGCTCCTCGACCGCATCGGCTGCGGCGGGCGGATGCATGCGCTCGGCCTTGTCCATCGCGGCATCGAGTTGAGTTTTGCCGGCGCGCGCCATCGCATCGACCTCCACCGGCTCGCCGGCGGCAAGGCGGTGCGCATCTACGGCCAGACCGAGGTCACCCGCGACCTGATGGAGGCGCGGGAAGCCGACGGCGGCGTCTCCGTCTATGAGGCCGAGGACGTTCGGCTCGCCGGCTGCGACGGCGCCAGGCCGACGGTGACGTACCGAAAGGACGGCGTCGAGGAAACGCTGGCATGCGATTTCA
>JBDTLN010000147.1:0-6125 GCA_039934795.1 Bauldia sp.
GGCTCATCACCTTCGCCTCGGCGGTGGGCGCGATCGCCATGAAGTTTGTCGCGCCGCCGCTTCTGCGGCGGCATGGCGTCCGCTCGATCCTGGTGGCCAATGCGATAATCGCCGGCGTGTTCGTGGCGATGCCGGCGGCATTCACTCCGGCAACGCCGACGACACTTCTGACCGGCCTTCTGCTCATTTCCGGTTTCTTCCGCTCGCTGCAGTTCACCAGCGTCAATGCGCTCGCTTATGCCGACGTCCCGAATGCCCGGATGAGCCGGGCGACGACGTTGACGAGCGTGGCGCAGCAGCTGTCGATCAGCGTCGGCATTTCGATCGGCGCCATCGTGCTCGACATCGCGACGCGGGGCGGCGAGATAACCGCCACGTCGTTCGCGCCGGCGTTCCTGGTCGTCGGCGCGCTGGCCATGACCTCGGCGATCCCGTTCTATCTCCTGGCGCGTGACGCCGGCGACGAGATGTCGGGCCGCCGCACACTGGCGCCGGACCCGGTGACGGTGATGCGGGAGCGGGGATAGCCGAAGCCCCGCTATTCGCCGCGGAAATCCCTGGCGACGAGATACAGTTCCACCGAAGCGGAGCGGCTTGCCGGCGGTTTCACGTGGTGGACGCTGCGGAAGTTGCGCTTCAGCGTCGCCAGCAGTTCGGCCTCGGTGCCGCCGCGGAAGACCTTTGCGACGAAATGGCCGCCCGGCCTCAGCGTTGAAATCGCGAAGTCGGCAGCGGCTTCGCAGAGGTACATGGTGCGCAGGTGGTCGGTCTGGCGGTGGCCGGTGGTCGGCGCGGCCATGTCGGAGAGGACGACATCCGGCGCCCCACCGAGGGCGGCGGCGAGGGCGGCGGGCGCGTCGTCGTCGAGGAAGTCTTTCTTCAGGATATTGACGCCCGGAATCGGATCCGTGTCGAGAAAGTCGAGAGCGACGACGAGAGGATTGGCGTCAGTCGAGGCGGTGCGGGCGGCGGCGACCTGCGACCAGCCGCCGGGGGCGGCGCCGAGATCGACGACGCGTTTGCCCGGCGCCAGCAGCCGGTGCTTGTCGTCGATCTCGATGAGCTTGTAGGCAGAGCGGGCGCGATAGCCTTCGTCCCTGGCGCGGGCGACGTACGGGTCGTTGAGCTGGCGCTCGAGCCAGCGCGTCGACGAGGCCTTGCGCTGCCGCGCCGTCCGGACGCGGACCTTCAGTTGCCGCCGACCGCTGTCCTTGTCAGTCATGGCGGCCTGGTTCCTCGCCGCGCCGGGCCGATCGACCGCGCCAGACCCCGTCCTCAGCCATCAGCTCAACGAGGACGCCCTCACGCAGGCCCCGGTCGGCGACGCGCAGGCGCTCGCAGGGCCAGCGGCGGCGGAACGCCTCGAGGATGGCGCAACCGGCAAGAACAAGATCGGCCCGATCGCGACCGATGCAGGCATTGGCGACACGCGCCTCGTAGTCCATCGCCGCCAGCGTGCCGACGAGGCTCCTGACTTCGTCGCCGGAGAGCCAAACGCCATCGACGCGGCGGCGATCGTAGCGCGGCAAATTGAGATGCACCCCGGCGAGCGTGGTCACGGTGCCGGACGTGCCGAGCATATGGACCTTGCCGGTGGCGACGGCGGCGTCGAGGGCGGCGACTTGCGGGAAGGCGTCAAGCATTACCGCGACCTCGACGACCATCGCCTCGAAGCTCTCGGGGCTGACGTGGCGCCCGCCATGGCGCTCGCTGACGTTGACGACGCCGACCGGCAGGGACATCCAGGCACGTACCCGGTCGGCCATTCGCCGGCGACGGCCATCGGAGGTTCCGGCGAGGTCGATCCAGACGAGTTCCGACGAGCCGCCGCCGATGTCGAAAAGGATGACCCCGTCGGCGTGAGAATCGACCAGCGAGGCGCAGCCGGCGACGGCGAGGCGCGCTTCGATTTCGTGTGAAACGATCTCGATGTTGAGACCGGTCTCGTCAGTGACCCTCGTTACAAAATCGACGCTGTTGGCGGCGACCCGGCAGGCCTCGGTAGCGATGAGGCGGGCGCGGGTCACCTGGCGGTCGCGAATCTTGGCGGCGCATATCTTCAGGGCTTCGATGGCGCGGTCCATGGCGACCGCATTCAGGCTGCCGCTTTGGCCGACGCCCTCCCCCAGGCGCACAATCCGCGAGAAGGCATCGACGACGCGAAAGCCGTGCTCACGCGGCGCGGCAATGAGCAGCCGGCAATTGTTGGTGCCAAGATCGAGTGCGGCGTAGAGCGGGCCGCCAGCGGCCGGTCTCGGCGCCACAAGGTGAGCCGGCGCGGCGGCGACCGGAATGGCGGTCTGAGGACTGGCAATCGCGGCGAAGCGTGGTCCCGTGCCGGGCGCATAAACAGGACCGCGCCGCTTCCGGCGACGCCGATTCTTGCCGTGTTTGCGCCGTGGCCCGTTGCCGGGCGGCTTCTCCGCCTGCGCCAGCTGGAGGGACTCCTCCGGCGCACCGCCGATACAACCCGCCGCCGTACGCGCCTCGGGCGCTTCCTCGTCCGCCGCAGGCGGACGGTCGCCCGTCGTCAAAGCCTCAAATCCCCCACCGCTCGGCCGATCCAGGCGCGCGGCGTATCCGTGTCCGTTTCGGCAACCACAGTAGCAGGCGTGGAGCGGCTGACAAGCAAGGCGCGTGACAGCATAGCCAGGCGGCCGGAACCACGCCGGCGTGCCGAGCCGAATGAAAGGCGTCGGCTCGGAAAATCCCGGCCGACGCCCCCCTGCCCCTTCACGGTCCTTCAAAGCGCCTGGACGTCAAAAAACAGGCGGAGGCCGTGTTCGGCTAAAACCGGACTTACCGGTACTCGCAACCTGATCCGGCGTCCGAACGCGCCGATCCCAGCGGGTTTTCATGTCGCGCAGATGTCAGAACCGTGACGGCCGCCCAGCAAGGCCTGACGTTGGCTGCTTGAACATGACAGCCGGTTCTTTCACTTGTGGGAAATCGTGCGGGGATTCGCAGAGCCAAACGGACAGCAGGCCGTGTCAACCTCCACCAGTTCCATCTTTCCGATCCTGTTCCATGTCGGCAATGCGATCGCCTTGCTCGCCTTCCTGCTGCGCGACCAGCTCTGGCTGCGCCTCGTGCTGGTGGTCAGCTTCGCTCTCCAGGCCCTCTACTACTTTGCCCTGCCCGGCGGCCCTCTGTACGACCCGCTCTTCTGGAAGATCATGTGGATCGCCGCCAATCTGGCGATGATCGCGGCGCTATTCCGCGACCGCCTGCCCTATGGCATCGACGGCGACCTCACGCCACTGTTCAAGCGGATCAGCGTTCTCACCCACGGCCAGTTCCGCCGGCTGATTCGGCCGACGGAACGGATCAAAGGCTCTGCCGGCGCGCCGCCCATTCTGAGTTATGGAGAACAGTCGTCCGCTCTCTATTACCTCATTGCGGGCACCGCCTCGGTGCACAAGCACGGCCGCACGATTCCAGTCGCGGCTGGCAGCTTCCTTGGTGAGATCGCGTTCCTGACCCACTCCGGCGCGACGGCAACGGTGACGCTCGACGAAGGCGCCGAGTGCCTGAGCTGGCCGGCGGAGGCGCTGGTCGGCCTGCTCGCCAAAGATCCCGCGCTCGATATCGCGATGCGCGGCCTTTTCAATCACGATCTCGCCGGCAAGGTCTCCGCCTCACCGCTGTCGCACGGGCCGACCCCCGAAGCCGCCTGACGCTGCAGCCGGGCCGCTCACCCGGCAAAGCGTGGTTCGGGGACGCCCCGGATGCCGAGGCCGGTGATGCGGAAGAGACCGCCGGCAAGGAATTGGGGCTTAACCTCCCGGGCAAAACGGTCGTGAACGGCCGGATGCTTCACGCGCGCCATCGACGTCACGTAGATCTCGTCGAGCTTGTCGCCGCCAAAGGCGACGCTGGTGATGTTGCGGACGGGCATGCCGATGCGGCGCTCGACGCTGCCATCCGGAGCGTAGCGGACCATCTCGCCGGAGATGAGCTGGGCGTTCCAGAGGCAACCCTCGGCATCGACCGTCGAGCCGTCCGCGACGCCGCCGTCCTTCTTGTAGGAGGCAAAAACGCGCTTGTTGGACAGCGTGCCTTGCTCGATGTCGTAATCGTAGGCCCAGTAGTCGCCCTGGAAAGTGTCGGTCAGGTAGAAAGTCCTGTCGTCGGGACTCCAGCAGGGACCGTTGGTGCAGATGATGGCGTCCTCGACTTTGGTCACGGTGAGGTCGGCGTCGAGACGGTAGAAGCCGCAAATCTTCAGTTCCTCCTTGTCGTCCATGCCGCCGGCAAAGAAGCGGCCGCGGCGGTCGACCTTGCCGTCATTGAGACGGGTGCGCGGCTCGTCCGCTTCGACCAACTGGATCAGGTCGAGGCGGCCGCTGGCGAAGTCGAAGAAGTAGAAGCCGTCGTCGAGGGCCAGCACCGCGCCGCCGCCGCGGCGGAGCGCGATCGCGCCGACATCGCGGTCAAGCGACCAGCTTTCGACCTTGCCGGTGCGCGGGTCCATGCGCCAGATCGACGGCTTGCCGACCCGGCGGCCGGTGCCATCGACCCAGTAGAGCCGCCCCTCCTCGACATCCCAGATCGGGCCCTCTCCGAGGTGATTGGCGCATTCGAGCACGCATTCGATCTTCACGGTCACTGACTTCCCTCCCGACGGACGGCCGATGGCCGCGGCGCTTGATTCCCAGAGTTAATGCTCCGGAAACATATCTCCGGCACCCTTTGATGTCAGAGGCCTTGTTCCGGAGCGTTTTCGATGATCGCCAGGTTCCTTTCCGCCGCCGCCCTTGCCGGCCTTTTGCTGCCGACAGCGGCGCTCGCCGCCGACCTTGGCGAGGGTATCTACGAACCACCGGCGCGCAGCTGGTGCCCGCCGCCCGGCACGCCGAAGGCGTATCGCCAGCTCAAGTTCGGCCAGGCCAACAAGCCGCTCCTCTACGTGACACCGTACGATCCGCCCTACCAGATCTACGTGGAGCCGCAGGTCGCCTTCCTCGTCTCGGACTCGTGCCCGAACCAGTACCGGCAGAACTGGTACGAGGGGAAGCTCTGGTACTACAACGCCGGCAGCCCGCAGGGACCGGACTCCTTCCGGATCATCAAGCAGAACTGAACGACGGACGGCCTCGCGCCGGCCGGCGACCGGCCTCAAGCCGCGGCAATCACTTCGCGGATCTGGCCAAGGCGGGCGAGGTGCTGCTCCACCGTGGTCAGCCCGGCCTTCATCAAGTTGATGCTGAGATGGGTGGCGCCGATCCGCTTCCACCCCGCGGCCCATTCACTCTGGGCCTTTTCTGTATTGAGATTGGCGCCCCAGCCGTCGTCGTAGTTTCCGAAATTCATCCAGCTCTCGATGCCTAGCTTCGCCGGATCGCGGCCAGCTTCGCGGGCGTAGCGCCTGAACGTCTCGACCATCTCGGCGCCATGCGCGTCGGGAGCGTAGAGGGGAAGCCAGCCGTCGCCTATGCGGGCAGCGCGGCGGATGACCACGTCGGCGTGGCCGCCGAGCCAGATCGGGATGGGGCGCTGGACCGGCAGCGGGTTGAGGCCGGCGTCGGTGATCTTGTCGAACTTGCCGCTAAAGGTGACGAGCGGTTTCGTCCATAACTCGCGGAGGAGCGCGATCTGCTCCTCGCTGCGGGCACCGCGGGTCGTGAAATCCTGCCCGAGGGCTTCGTATTCGACGTCGTTCCAGCCGGTGCCGAGCCCGAAGCGGAAGCGGCCGCCCGACAGGAAATCGAGCGTCGCGGCCTGCTTGGCGACGAGTGCTGTCTGCCGCTGCGGCAGGATCATGATGCCGGTGGCGAACTCCAGCCGGGTCGTGACGGCCGCCATATAGGCATAGAGGACGAACGGCTCGAGGAAGCTGTGCTCGGACGAGTACGGACCCTTCAGCTTGTGCGTCTTCGGATTGCCGCCGACGATATGGTCAAAGATGAGGATGTGGTCGAAGCCGAGGGCCTCGCAGCCCTGCGCGTAGGCCTTGGCTGCCCCCGCGTCGTGGCCGAGTTCGGGCTGGGGGAAGACTGCTCCGTAGCGCATGGCAAATTCCGGGATGTGAGACGCGGGGTCGGGCCGCTACTCTATAGCTGGCCGCGCGCCGGCGGGAAGCCCGCGCGATTTTGGCGACCGCGAAAGCGAAAACGCGGCGGCTG
>JBDTLN010000148.1:0-6079 GCA_039934795.1 Bauldia sp.
CTTGCCGCCTTCGTTCTCGCCGAAGTCCTGCACGGTCAGCACTTTGTGTTGGGCGGCGTCCTGGCCGGCAGCGGCCGGCTGATCGTCGGCTGCCGGAGCGGCGGCGGCATCGGTCTGCGTGATCGCTACGGGCTGGCCGGTCTGCGCGGCAAGGGCAATGCCGAACCCTCCGGCGAGGATGGCGGCGGCGATAGCCAGTGTGGAGATGCGCATGGAAGTGGTCCTTTCCTTTTGGGTCTGTTCGACCCCAGCGGATTGGACCTTAAGGAGGCATGGCTGGCGGCGGCCTGATCGCCGCTGTCAGCCAGGTGTCAGCGCGGAAAAGAAAAGGGCGCGCCGCAAGGGCGCGCCCATCGGCCGGATATCCGGCGAAGCTACTGCTGGTCCGAGTACTGGTCGGTCTGCAGCAGCGGGGTGATCCGGCGCATGGTGACGCGGCGGTTCTGGCGCTCCGGAGCGGGGGTAGGGATCTTAAGATAGGATTCGCCGTAGCCCTGAGTGATGAGGTTCTCCGGCGGGATCTCGAAGTAGTTGGTGAGGATCTCGGCGACAGACTCGGCCCGCCGGTCTGACAGGGCAAGGTTCGCCAGATCCGAGCCGACCGCGTCCGTGTGGCCCTCGATCAGGTACACCTCGTTCGGGTCGCGCTGGATGATCTTCTGGAGCGACTCGCCGATCGACTGCAGGCCTTCCACCTGGTTCTCGGGGACTTCCGCCGAACCGAACTCGAAGGTGATCGTGTCGATGTCGATGCGCCGCACCTTCTGGCGCAAGCGCTCGCTCCGCCTGATTTCCTCCAGTGAATAGGGGCGCTCGATGCGCTCCACCGGCTCGGCCTCAAGGGCCTCGTCGATCTGGCGGCGCGAGGCGCGCCGGCTTTCCACGATGTATTCGTCTTGCGGGATCTCGATCTGAACCGGCGGCAGGTAGACGTCGAAGTTGAAGTCGCCTCCGGCGCCCATCGGCGGCACGTCCTTGCCGGGACGGAACTTCGGCCGCTTCGGGAACTTCGGTCCCTCGGCGCCGGAAGGACTGCTGCCTTCGACGGCGCCGATCAGGATCTCCACTTGTCCGTCGGGCATCTTGCGGAAGCGCTGGACGATGTTGCCATCGCGATCGCGTACGGTGACGACCTGGGCGCCGTTGCGGCGCGTGACCGTCGTAATCGAGCCGCCATCCTTGGTGGGCTGGGTCGCGACCTTGCCTTCACGCTTGAAGCGCGCGTCGTCGTCGCTCTTGATGATGAGCTGGCCGCCCTCCTTGCTGACGACTCGGCCATCGGACGCTTCGACTTCCTGGCCCTCCTTGACGTCGGCGCCGGTTTTGACGGGCGGCTTGCCTTCTTCGACGCTGAATTGCGGTGGCGGCGTCGGCTTGCCGGGCTGCTCGCCTTCCTGGCCTTCGCCGAAGCGGGGCTTCTTCTTGCGGAACGGCTTGCCCTGGGTCTCGTCGGCCGGCATCTCGGTGGTGGCCGCGGGCGTCTCCTCCGCGGGCGCCTCCTCCGATTGTGTCTGCGTCTCAGGCAGGCGCTTCTTGCCCTTCTTGAACTGCTTCTCAGGCGCGGCCTCGGTATCGGTCACGGCCGGCGGCTGGTCAGCGGGCGGCGTCTCGACGGTGGCGGCCGGAGCCTCCTCGGTCGCAGGCGGAGTGTCCACGACTGCAGCCGGCGGTTCTTCCGGCGGCGGCGGGGTCTCGGCGGCGTCGGCGGGAGGAGTTTCCGTCGCGGCGGCCGGCGGCTGGTCCGCGGGCGGTTCCTTCCCGGCGGCGTCGCCGTCCTTACCGAGCGGCGGCAGGCCGGCGGCAACGCGCGCCTCGTTCAAGCCCTTCATCGCCTGGTTCAAGGCCCGGCGGGCTGCTTTCACATCGCCGCCGCTGGCCATGGCGTCACGAAGCGCAGCGCGAGCGCTCTCCACCGCATCCTGCGCGGCAAGAACCGCCGGGTCCGTGATCTCGGCCTGCGCCAGAACGAATGGTTTGCCGGAGTAGACTGCGGACGTGCCGGCGAAGGCCGGCAGGGCAAACAGCGAAAGCGCCGTACCCGCGAGGAAGACCGATCTGAGCATGAAAGTTCCTTTTTTGACGGCGCGAAACCGCGCCTCGAAGCCTGACGGGCCCTTGTCGCCCGGCGTTGATGTGACCCATTAGGTCGACGACGCGGCGGAAATGCGGCCCGACCCTTGGGAGGGCCAGTACGGTAAACCGCCTGAACGAATCCTGAACGAAACGCACGGCGGCTAAGGAGGTTCCCTGCCGGCGGCGATTGGTATGTCGTCCTGTGCGCCCCATTCGGTCCAGGAGCCGTCGTAGAGGGCGCTGTCGCGCACGCCGAGCATATCGAGGGCGAGCGACAGGGTCGCTGCGTTGACGCCGGAACCGCAACTCGTGACGATCGGTCTGGTCAGGTCGACGCCGGCGTCCAGAAAAGCCTGCCGCAGCACATCTACCTCCTTCATGCGGCCATCCGCGATCAGGGTCGTCGACGGCACGTTGAAGCTGCCGGGCACGCGCCCGCTCTTGACCCACGATCGCGGCTCCGGCGCCTCGCCGAGGAAACGCGGCGCCGGCCTTGCATCGACGAGCTGGAATGCACTGGCGTCGAGGTTGGCGCGCACCGCCGCGAGATCGCGGACTGCCGAGGGGTCGAAATGCGGCCGGAACGTGCGCGGCGGCCGTGCGACGTCGCCTGCTTCGACCGCCCGGCCCTCGGCTCGCCACTTCGGCAGTCCACCTTCCAGGATGACCACGTCCCTCGCGCCCATGACCTTGAAGGTCCACCACAGCCTTGGAGCCGAGGTCAGGCCGAGCCCGTCGTAAACGACGATCCGCTGGCGTTCGTCGATGCCCAGCCCTCCCACGGCCGCCGCGAAAACTTCGGCCGTCGGCAGCATGTGGGGGAGGGGGTTGGCCGTGTCGGCGATCTTGTCGATGTCGAAGAATTCCGCGCCGGGAATATGTGCCACCCGGTATTCGGCCAGCGCATCCCGCCCAAGAGTCGGCAGGTGCCAGGTGCCGTCGACGATCGCCACGTCCGGGTCGCCGATGTGGGCGGCGAGCCACTCCGTCGAGACGAACCACCGCGACCTTTCACTCATCCCGGCTCCGCGAAGCGAATGCGCACGCGCCGGTTCTGCTTGCCCTTGCTTTCGATCTTGCCGATGGCGAGGCGGCCGATCTCGGCCGTCGAGCGCACATGGGTGCCGCCGCATGGCTGCAGGTCGATATCGCCGATCCGTACCAGCCGCACGCGCCCGCTGCCCATCGGCGGCTTGACCTTCATCGTCTTGACGAGGCCCGGATTGGCGAGGAGTTCATCGTCGGTGATCCACTCGTCGCTGACCGGGTAGGCGGCCGAGACCAGCGCGTTCAGCTTCGCTTCGATCTCATCCTTCGCCGGCACATCCCCGTCGATGTCGAAATCGAGCCGGCCTTCGTCGACGCCGATCGAGCCGCCGGTCACTGGAAATGGCAGGACGACCGAGAGAAGGTGCAGCCCGGTGTGGATGCGCATGTGCCGGTAGCGCCGCTCCCAGTCGAGCGCCGCGGTCACCGTCTCGCCCGCCTCCGGCAGAGCCTCGCTATCGCCGGGCACATGGACGATGTCGCTCTTGCTGTCGCCGTAGACGGTCGCGGCAATCGCAATCGCCGCCGCGCCGCCGCGCTTCAGCACTCCGGTATCGCCCGGCTGGCCGCCGCCGGTGGCATAGAAGACGGTACGGTCGAGGACGACGCCGCGCCGGTCGGTGACGGCAAGCACCGTCGCCTCGGTCTCCCTGAGGTAGGCGTCGTCGCGAAACAGGAGGACGGTCGGCTCGCTCATCGTTCACGTCCCCACGAAGGGCACCTCGATCGTCTCGCGCTTCGCCAGCCAGTCGGGCACCGGCAGCTTGTGGGCTTCAAGGAACGCCGGGTTGAACAGCTTCGACTGATAGCGGGTGCCGTAGTCGCAGAGCACGGTGACGACCGTATGGCCGGGTCCGAGATCGCGCGCCAGCCGGATGGCGCCGGCGATGTTGATGCCCGACGAGCCGCCGAGCACCAGCCCCTCATGTTCGGCGAGATCGAAAACGATCGGCAGCGCCTCGGTGTCCGGGATGATGTAGGGACGCTCGACCTTGAGGCCGCCGACGATGGGCGTCGAGCGGCCGAGGCCGATGCCTTCGGTGATCGAGTTGCCGTCGCTGACCTTGGCTGTGCCGGTGGAGAAGAGGCTGAACATCGCTGCCCCCTCCGGGTCGGCGCAGCCGATGACGATGTCCTTCCGGCGCTCGCGCAGCGCCTCGGCGACGCCGGCAAGCGTGCCGCCCGTCCCGACCGAGCAGATGAAAGCGTCGATCTTGCCGCCCGTGTCCGCCCAGATTTCCGGGCCGGTGGTCAGCGTGTGGGCGCGCCGGTTTTCCAGATTATTCCACTGGTCGGCGAAGAGCACCCCGTTCGCCTCCGTCTTGCGGAGCGCGTCGGCGAGGCGCCGCGCGACGTGCTGGTAGTTGTCGGGGTCGCTATACGGCTTGGCCGGCACCTCGATGAGGGTCGCGCCGGCAAGACGCAGCGTGTCCTTCTTTTCCTGGCTCTGGGTGTCCGGAATGACGATGACCGCGCGGTAGCCGCGCGCCTTGGCGACGAGCGCAAGGCCGATGCCGGTATTGCCCGCGGTGCCTTCGACGATCAGCCCGCCGGGCTTCAGGTCGCCGCGTTCTTCGGCGGCAAGGACCATCTGCCGCGCCGGCCGGTCTTTCACCGACTGGCCCGGGTTCATGAACTCGGCCTTGCCATAGATCTCGCAGCCCGTCGCCTCCGACGCCCGGCGGAGGCGAATGAGCGGCGTGTTGCCGATGGCGTCGACGACGGAAGGCTTGACGGTCATGGAGAGGTTCTGGCGAGAATCCGGAATGCGGCCGCAAGCTAGCGACTGGGGCAGGGCGGTTCAAGGCATGCGGCCGGTCATCGCCCCTTGATGCGGTCATAGGCGGCAAGGGCGCGGGCCCGCGCCGCGGCGTGATCGACCATGGGGCCGGGATACTCCCTGCCGAGGACGATGCCGGCTGCGGCGAGTTCCAGCGGCGACGCCGCCCAGGGCTGGTGGATGAACCGGTCGGGCAGGCCGGCGATCTCCGGGACCCAACGGCGCACAAAGGCGCCGTCGCTGTCGAATTTCTCGCTCTGGAGGACGGGGTTGAAGATCCGGAAATACGGCTGGGCGTCAGCTCCCGAGCCGGCCACCCATTGCCAGCCAAACGGATTGCTGGCCGGATCCGCGTCGACCAGCGTATCCCAGAACCAGCGCTCACCCTCCCGCCAGTCGACGAGGAGGTGCTTGGTCAGAAACGAGGCGACGATCATCCGGACGCGATTATGCATCCAGCCGGTGTGCCAGAGCTGGCGCATGCCGGCGTCGACGATCGGGTAGCCGGTCATGCCCCGCTGCCAGGCTTCGACCACGCCACGTTCCGGCGCTTTCCACGGGAACAGATCGAAGGCCGGGTTAAAATTCTTCTCGTGAAGGTCGGGCATGCCGGCGAGGAGGTGATAGGCAAATTCCCGCCAGCCGAGCTCGGAACGGAATTTGCCGACGGACGGAGTCGGGCTCGCCTTGTCGAGCATCGCCCAGACGCGGAATGGGCTGATCTCGCCGAAGCGAAGATGAGGCGACAGCATGGACGTCGCCGGCTTGCCCGGCTCGTCGCGCTCGATGGCGTAGCGCGCGATATCGGACCTGATGAAGGCCGCCAGACGCTCGACGGCGCCGGCCTCGCCCGGTGTCCACGTCTCGCGGAGGCCGTCGGCCCAGTTCGGCCGGGTCGGCAACAGGGCAAGCGCGTCGAGCGGATGGCTCCGAATGCCCGGTGGCGGCCCGGGCAGCGCGCGTGGCCGCGCGAGGGGCGCCCGCGGCGGGCCTAGCGCAGTCGCCGCGCGCCAGAAGGGCGTGAAGACGCGGAACGGCTCGCCGGATTTGGTGCGCACGGCCTCGGGCGCGAACAGCAGGTTGGCGGGCGAGACCTGCACGGCGACGCCGATTCTGGCGAGCGCCTTCTGAACCGCGTCGTCAACCAGAGCGCTGGAGCCGATCCGGCGATTCCAGAAG
>JBDTLN010000149.1:0-6064 GCA_039934795.1 Bauldia sp.
AAAGCGCAATGACGAAGCCGGCCGATGCGGCCGCCCTGAGCCGCGCCTCGATCAGGCTCCAGGGCTTGAGATTGTCGGAGAGCGACATCGCGCAAAAATCATGACCGAGAGGCGCGCCGGCTCGGGCGGCAACAGCCAGCATGGCGGTGACGCCCGGTACGACCGTAACATCGATGGTACGCCATTCGGCCGGACCCTGTTCGATGGTCTCGCACACAGCCGCCGCCATGGCGAAAACGCCGGCATCGCCGCCGGACACCAACGCGACGTTCCTGCCCGAGGAAGCCATCGCCAGCGCCCGCGATGCGCGGTCCAGTTCCTCACGATTGTCGGACGCGTGATGCGTCTGACCGGGATGCCGCGTCAGACGGTCAAGATAAGGGCCGTACCCGAAGACATCGCTTGCCGCCGCAACCGCGGCCGCAGCTTCCGGCGTCGTCTGTTCAGGGTTGCCGGGCCCCAGCCCGACGACGGTGAGACGGCCTGTCACGGTCGTCGCTCCCAGCCCGGGACCAGCACCAGCGAGAAATACGGAGCGTCGTCGTCGGGTTTGTCCGCAAGCCGCATCGTCGCACGGCTCTCCGTCGTGCCGCGTTCGATATAGACGGCGGCGGCCAGTCGGCCCGCTTCGGTCAACGCCCGGCGAACCTTCGGCAGGTTGCGGCCGACCTTCATGATCACGACCGCTTCCGCGTCGCGAAGGCGGCGCACCAGGTCCTCCTCCGGCAGGGTTCCCGGCAGCACCGCCAGCACATCGTCGCCCTGCGCGATGGGGACGCCTATCTCCGACCAGCATCCCGACATCGCCGTGATCCCCGGGACGACCTCGGTCGGGTAGCGATGGGCGAGCCGGACGTGAAGGTGCATGTAGGAGCCGTAAAAAAGCGGGTCGCCCTCGCTCAGCACCGCCACATTGCGGCCCGCGAGGAGGTGACGCTCAATGGCGCGCGCCGATCGCTCGTAGAAATCGGTGATCGCGGCACCGTAAGCCGCATCGCCGTTGTCGATCTCGGTGGTAACGGGATAAAGGAGCGGCAGTTCGACCACACCCTGCCGCAAATGGGCAGCGACGATTCGCCGGGCGTTTCCCTCATTGCCGCGCTTGGCGAAATGGGCAACCACATCGGCCTCGGCAAGCGCCCGCACCGCCCTCAGGGTCAGAAGTTCCGGATCGCCGGGGCCGGTGCCGACACCGATGAGCCGGGCGCTCACGGAGTGCCCCTCGCAAGGGCGTTGACGGCCGCCGCCGCCATGGCGCTTCCTCCCATCCGGCCGCGAACCGTGATGAACGGGATACCTAAGCGATTTTGGGCGAGCGCCTCCTTTGACTCAGCGGCCCCGACAAAACCGACCGGCATGCCGACAATCGCCGCCGGTTTCGGCGCACCGCCCGCGATCATGTCGAGGAGATGGAAGAGGGCCGTCGGCGCGTTGCCGATGGTGACGAGGGAACCTGCTAGCCGCTCCCGCCACAGTTCAAGCGCGGCGGCCGAGCGGGTGTTGCCGAGGCGCACAGCAAGGTCAGGCGTCCGGGGATCGCGAAGCGCGCAGATCACGTCATTCTGAGCCGGCAGCAGCGCGCGCGTGATCCCGTGGGCCACCATCTCGGTATCGCAGAAGATCGGCGCGCCCGCTTGAAGCGCGGCACGGCCGGCGGCCACCAAGTCGGCCGAGAAGGTGAAGTTTGCCGCCGCTTCAACGACACCACAGGCATGGATCATGCGGACCGCGACGTCGGCCTCTTCAGGCGAGAACCGCGACAGGTCCGCCTCGGCGCGGATGATGGCGAAGGACTTGTCGTAGATGGCGTCGCCATCCTTGATGTAGTCGATCGGCGACATCAGTGCCGCTCCGTGCCCGCCAGCAAGTAGCGATCGGCGCGACCCACGAGAAAAGCGCGCGTCGACGCGGTTACCGTCGCTCCTTCCGCCGTCAGGTCGCACCCACCGTCGCGACCGACGAGAGTGACCGTCGGACCCTGCGGTTGGGCGCATCGCTTCTGGCAGCCCGAGAGATGCAGCTGCACGGTCTGTTCGAGGAGACCTGGCCGGTCGGCTGCGATCTCGGCGGCGAGCGATCTGGTCGCCAAATGCGCCGAGGCACAGGCCGGAGCGCCCGCGCACACCACGATCCGGAGCCGGGGATCGTCGCGCTCGGTCACCAAGTCGAGGCGGCGGGCGACTTCGGCAAGCGCACCGAGATGGCTGGCGGGCGGCCCAAGAACCAGCATCCCGCGACCATGTGACAGCCGGATTTCGCGCGCGCCCTCGGCCGCTTCGGCGAACGCGATCATCTGCCGCCCTGTCGTCTGGCCGAAGGCGAGGCAGAAGCCCGTCGCCTCGTTACCGTCTTTCAACCGGAATTGACCGGCGGGGTGCACCGGGGTCGCCGCCGCTCCAAGCGACACAGGGTGGGAGAGACCACCAAGTTCCGGAATTTCGCTTGCCCTGACATCGCGGGCGCGCGCCTCCCGACCCTTCGCGGCGAGGTGCGAGAGGATCGAAAGCGTAGTTCTCACCGCCTGCCCGGCGTCGCAGTCGGCAAGCAGCTGTGCGCTCGATCCGCCGATGGTGACCCGCCACCTTGCAACCGGCCCGTCGGCGGTCGCCTCCAATCTCACGTCCGCGGGAATACTGGGCATCGCGAGAGCACCACCGCCGTCGACGATGACCGAGACTTTCGGTCCGAGACGCATGGCCAGTCCGAGGCCATCGGCACCACGACGGATAGCCTCGACGACCGGTCGGGGATCGGCGATCTCCGCCGCGTCGAGCCCGGCCAGCGGCCCGGTTTCGACCGACACTCCCTCGCGCGCAGCGATATCGAGAGTCGCGATGTCTTGCCGGAGCCTTGCGACCGAGGCCTCGGTCACGCCGCGGATCTGGAGGTTGCCGCGCGCCGTGATCTCGAGGATGCCGTTGCCGTGACGCATTGCCGCCTCCGCAGTGCCGGCGAGTTGGCGTGGCACCAGCGCGCCGTTGGCCGGCCTGAGGCGAACCAGGAGCCCGTCGCCCGTCTCCATCGGGGCCGAGAGGGACGGGCAGGCGCCGCGTCGGAAGGCTGCGTTCACGCCGCCACCTCGCCCCGCGCTTCGGCGATGAGGGCAGCGATATCGTCGTCGACGGCGTTACGGCGCGGATGCCAGAGACCGCGCCGGCGCGCCGAGGCAAGGCGCTCGCCAATGGAACGGGCGGCGGCCGGGTTCTGGTAGAGGAGAAAGGCCCGAACCTTCGGGTCGCCAACATAGGCGTCGTAGACGGCCTCTATGAGCGTCCCCGGCACCGCATCGGTCGTCTCGGCAAAGCCGACCAGACGATCCACCGTCTCAGCGAAATCGGAAGCGCCGCGCGGGCCGTGCCGCATCTGCCCCGCGATGAAGCGCGGATTGAGAGCGCGGGCGCGCACCGTGCGCGCGACGGCGTCGGCGAGCGAGCGCGCCTTCGGCCTGACGGGGTCGGTCGTGTCGAGGACGACGAGATCGGCCTTGCCGCCCAGCGCCGCGAGGGCCGCCGCGAAGCCGCCAATGAATGCGACATCGGCAGAGCCCTCGAGAATGTCTCGCCCCGGATCGTCGCCGGCGTGGACCAAGAGGTCGGCCTCCGCGATGCGCGCGGCGAAGGCGCCTGCCGCCGCCCTGCCCTCGCCGTCCGCCCCGCCGAAGGCGTGGGAGGCGGCGTCGAGATAGAGCCGGCCCAGTTCCTCGCGCGACGACCAGGCGCCCGAGGTCAACCGTTCCTCGATGCCGGAACCGAAGGTGCCAGGAGCGGAGCCGAAGATACGCACCGGCGCGCGCCCGTCTCGACGACCCGTGGCAGCGAGCGGATTCTCACCATCCGGCTCATCGCGCGCCGCAACTGCCAGTACTGCAGTGTCGAGGAGTGCGATTTGCGTCGGGAACATGTCGCGGAAAAGGCCCGAGATCCGCCAGGTAACATCGACACGCGGACGGCCGATCGCTGCCGGCGGCAGAACCTCGATACCGACCACGCGGCCGGTGGCGGCGTCCCACTGCGGCCGGCAGCCCATAAGCGCGAGGCCCTGGGCAATTTCTTCGCCGCCGGTCCGCAGACTGGCGCTGCCCCAAAGGTCGATGACCAGGGCGCGGGGCCAATCGCCATGCTCCTGCCGGAAGCCGCGGAGCACCTCGTCGGCGGCCGCCCGGCCGATGGCAAACGCGGTCGGCGTCGGCAACGTTCGCGGATCGGCGGTGAACAGGTTTCGCCCGGTCGGCAAGACGTCGGTGCGGCCTCGCGCCGGGGCGCCGGCGGGACCCGGCCGCACATGGCGCCCGTCGAGAGCGGCGATGAAGGCCGTCCGCTCGGCTTCGCCGCACGCGCGTCGGGCAATATCGGTCTCCTCAAAGCCCGCCCTGCCGAAAATGTGTAGCCCATCCTTAATGGCGAAGTCCTTGAGGTCGCAAAGCCAGGCGTCGATGCGGAGCAGCGCCGAGCGCGGATCGTCGACCGCAGCGACACCGGCTTCGCCAGCCAGCCCGGTGCGAACAGCGGTCTCGGCAATCAGATTTGCCAGCCGGTCGCGACGACGACGGTCGAGGCCATCGGCCTGGGCGTATTCATCGACCAGTTGCTCCAGTTCCCGCTGGTCGGCGGTCAGGCCGGCGCCAACCAGTGGCGGGGTCAGGTGGCCGATCGTCACCGCGGAGATGCGGCGCTTGGCCTGCGCCGCCTCGCCAGGATTGCTGACGATGAACGGATAGATGACCGGCAGCGCGCCCGCGACGATTTCGGGAAAGCAGGTTGACGACAGCGCCATCGCCTTGCCCGGCAGCCATTCGAGCGTGCCATGGGCGCCGACATGGACCAAAGCGTGGCAGTAGAGTTTACACCGGAGCCAGACTCCAAACGCAACAAGTGCATGGCCCGGCGGCAAAGCCGGGTCGTGATACTCCGCACGACGGTCGGCCGACCGACCGCGGTCCGGCGCAAGCGCGACGGTGATGTTCCCAAAGGCTGCCGTGCGAAAGCGAAACCCATCGGGCGCCTCGGCATCAGCCTCCCCCCAAGCAACCTCAACGGAGGTGCGTGCGTCTTCGGGAAGGCCGGCGAAGGCGGCTCGATAGTCCGCCAGAGAGAGGCCGCCGCCTGCACTGTCGAGGAGCCGCATCAGGTCACGCGAAGTCGCGGGAATTGCGCCGACCTCGTAGCCGGCATCGCGGAGGTCGGCGAGCATGGCCAGCACACTGGCGGGAACGTCGAGCCCCACCGCATAGCCGGTTCGACCCTGCGCCCCCGGATAGTCCGGGATGAGGATGGCGACGCGACGCTCGGCGCGGGGCGTCGACTGCAGCTTGAGAAACGCGGCGATGCGGTCAGCGACCTGTATCACTCGATCTGGCTCAGGGCTGTTCACCTGCGCGGTGAAGGCGGGGCCCGAACCGTCCTCCCCGGCATCCTTGAACGAGATCGCGCCGGCCATGATCCGGCCGTCGAGTTCGGGGAGAACGACATGCATGGCAAGGTCGGCGGGGGCAAGACCGCGCTGCCCCTTGACCCAGGCTTCGCGGCGGGTGGTGGCGATGACCACCTGGAATACAGGCACGCAGAGTCGGTCGAATAGCGCCGTCTCGCCGGGCTCCGCACCGACGGCGAAGGCGGTGGCTGTGATCATTGCCGCCGGCCGCAAGACGGCGACCGCTCGCACCACCAGATCGATTGCCAGCTTGTCGCGGAGACTGGAAACGAAGATCGGCGCCGGATGGATGCCGCGCTCCGACAATTCGCGGAAGAGCGCATTGATTGGCGCAACATCGTCGGCGAGCAGCATCGCTCGATAGAAAAGGATGGGCACGACCGGAGCGCCAGCCTCCACACTCTCCGCAATCCGTTCGAGCGATACAACGCCGTGCCCGGGAAGATAGAACCCCGCCTTGGCGAGCGGGCGCGCCGGCTCGATTGCGACGTCCCGGCCCGCGAGACGGGCCATGCGCCGCACGACCAGGCGCATGTTGGCTGGCCCGCCCTGCCGGAAACATTCGAGAAGGGCGACCCGATCCGCCGGTGGCACGGTCGACAAGGCCGCGAGGCGCTCGTCGTCCTCGCGGCAT
>JBDTLN010000150.1:0-6017 GCA_039934795.1 Bauldia sp.
GGCTGGCTACGACTGGGGCGGCGTGGCCGCTTGCGTTGCATCCGCCCTTTGGCCGGGACGCGTCACCGGACTTGTTTCCTATGCCGGCTATGACGTTGTCGACGTGAAACGCCTTAGACACTCGTTCGCGCCGGCCCTGGAGTCGATGCAGTGGTATCAACATCTATTCCAGCAGGAGCGGGGCCGCGAGTGTCTGGCGGAGCATCGTCGCGCGTTGTGCCGCATCCTCTGGCAGCAATGGTCGCCCACCTGGAAATTCGACAATGCCACCTTCGAACGGACGGCCGCCGCCTTCGACAACCCGGACTTCGTGGACGTCGTGATCCACTGCTATCGCTTTTGCTTCGGGACGGAGGCGGGCGACCCAGCTCTGGCCTGGCTAGAAGATCGCTTAGCGGAAAAGCCCGAGATCGGTGTTCCCACAATCACTCTGGATGGAGCGCAGGATCCGCTCAAGCCGGGGGGTACTGCGAACCATGCCTCGATGTTCACGGCCCGTCACCAGCACCGCGTCGTGGACTGCGGCCACAATCTGCCGTGGGAAGCGCCTCGTGACTTTGCTGACGCGATCCTGACTGTTCGAGCGTGGACAACCGCGTAGTGGAGTCATCTTAAGACTGACCGAATACCCGCGGTCGTACGGCTTCAGCCGCCATTGTCGTGATGGGGACCGCCGTTGAGCCGCGCCGCCACGGCTTCGACACGCGCCGCCAGCGATTCGATGAGGTCGGCGACGCTGGAAGTCGTCGCATCGTGCTGGTCGCGGGCTGCCTCGAGGCCCGAAACTTCGGATTCAAACTGCTGCAGCCGGCGCTCATGCTCCGAGGACTGGTCGGCGAGCGTGATGGCCGCCATCACCGTGAGGCGCTGGTCGCCAATCTCGCCGAATTCCTTGCGCAATCTCTCGATGGTCCGATTGAGCCGGTCGGCGAGCTCTTCCAGATATTCTTCCTGACCGTCTTCACAGGCCATCCGGTAGAGCTTTCCGCTGATCGTGACATTGACCTGCCCCATCCGGCCTCCGCTACCCTAGGTTCCGTGCCTGGCCAGTACGGAGCGGATCGACTCCATTGCCGCCACGAGCCGCCGCGAGACTTCGCGGTTGACGCCTTCCAGCTTCGCCGAGCGCGCTTCCGCGGCATCCAGCGATTGGGCAAGCCGGGACCGATCGGTGCCAAGGCGGTGCACTTCATCCTCGAGGCCGCCGACCTGCGCCTCGCCGTTAAGGCGACCGTCGAGCGCACTCTCGAGATGGGCGAGTGCCCCCTCAAGCCGATGCAACGCATCCTCTACCGGCGATGTGCCGCCCATGCCGCCTCTCATGGACCCTGATACGCTACGCCGCCACCGGTTCGCTCCGCGACCCGCCGCGACCCCTCGTTCCAATCGACCGTACCGCAGGCCGGTCACAGAATCTTCGCACTGAGGATGAGTGAGTTACTACAATGCGTCAATCATAGGGCGGGGCGCGCCCCGGCACGGAACATTCCAATTCCGCGACGGTCGGTCGAGGCCGAATCCGGGCCCCGGTATCTGCCCGCGCCGATTGACTCAGGTCCTTTACCTGCTATTTCTCGGCGCCCCTTTCGGGGGGGCAATACCGGCCTCAGCGGATCGGTTGAAAGCCCCCCGCCGCCTTGTGGGCGCCCTGACGCCACTTCGAGCGGATTTCCGGTGATGAACGATCCCATCAGACTGAAGCGCATGGCCAACGCGATCCGCGCGCTCTCCATGGACAGCGTCGAGAAGGCCAAGTCGGGCCATCCCGGCATGCCGATGGGAATGGCCGACGTCGCAACGGTCCTCTTCACGCAGTTCCTCAAATTCGATGCCACCGCCCCGCATTGGCCCGACCGTGACCGGTTCATACTCTCGGCCGGCCACGGCTCCATGCTGCTCTATTCCCTCCTCTTCCTGACCGGCTATCAGTCGATGCCGCTCGACGAATTGAAGCGGTTCCGCCAGCTCCACTCGAAGACCCCGGGCCATCCCGAGAACTTCGTCACCGAAGGGATCGAGACGACCACCGGGCCGCTCGGCCAGGGAACGGGCAACGCCGTCGGCATGGCGCTGGCGGAGCGTATCCTCGCCGCCGAGTTCGGCGGCGATATCGTCGACCATTACACCTATTGCCTCTGCTCCGACGGCGACCTGATGGAAGGCATCAGCCAGGAGGCGATTGCCTTTGCCGGGCACTTGAAGCTGTCGAAGCTCATCTTCCTCCACGACGACAACGGCGTCTCCATCGACGGACCGCTGACCCTCGCCGATTCCGTCAACCAGCCGGAGCGCTTCGAGGCCGCCGGCTGGCGCACCATGCGCGTCGACGGCCACGATCCGGAGGCGGTCGCAAGAGCAATCGCCGAGGCGCAGAAATCGGATCGGCCGACCTACATCGCCTGCAAGACGATCATCGGGTTCGGCGCACCGACGCGGGCCGGCACGTCCAAGGCCCATGGCGAGCCGCTCGGCGCCGAAGAGGTGGCGGGCGCCCGGAAAGCGCTCGGCTGGGAATTCGAACCGTTCGTGGTGCCGGACGACCTCCTCGCCGATTGGCGCGCCGCCGGTACAAGGAGCGCCGAAGCGCGGAAGGCGTGGCTGGCGCGTTTCAGCGCCAAGCCCGAGGCCATCCGCGGCGAGTTCGATCGCCGGATGGCGCGCAAGGTTCCCGCCGCCCTCGCCGGGGCTATCGCCAAGCTGAAGGACAAGCTCATCGCCGAGCCGCCGACGATTGCCACCCGCAAGGCCAGCGAGCTTGCGCTAGAGGTGGTGACGGAGGCAGTGCCGGAGCTGATCCTCGGCTCCGCCGACCTGACGCCGTCCAACAACACCAAGACCAAGAATCTCACCGACATCAAGCCTGGCGCCTTTGGCGGCCGCTACATCCACTACGGAATCCGCGAGCATGGCATGGCGGCGGCCATGAACGGCATGGCCCTGCATGGCGGGCTGCGGCCGGTCGGCGCTACCTTCCTCATCTTCACCGACTATGCGCGTCCGGCGATGCGCATCGCCGCCCTCGCCGACATTCCGGCGATCTATGTGATGACGCATGATTCGATCGGCCTTGGCGAAGACGGGCCGACCCACCAGCCGATCGAGCATCTCGCCGCGCTGCGTGCCATGCCCAACATGCGGGTCTTCCGCCCGGCCGACGCGGTCGAGACGGCGGAATGCTGGCAGCTGGCCATCGAGCGTACCGACGGGCCGACGGTGCTCGCCCTCACCCGCCAGAACCTGACGCCATCGCGGAAGACGGCATCGGCGGCCAACCGCTGTGCCGAGGGCGCCTACGAGATCTCGCCCGCCGATGGTGAGGCACGGGCGACGATCTTTGCCACCGGCTCCGAGGTCGAGATGGCCATCGCCGCGCAGGCGATGCTGAAGGCGAAGGGCATTCCCGCCCGCGTGGTTTCCGTTCCTTCGCTCGACCTGTTCCTCAAGCAACCCGAAGACAAGCGGCGCGCCGTCATCGGCAAAGCGCCGGTCAAGGTGGCCGTCGAAGCCGCCGTCCGCTTCGGGTGGGACGCCGTCATCGGACCGGAGGGCGCCTTCATCGGCATGAGCACCTTCGGTGCCAGCGGACCTTATAAGGAAGTCTACAAGAGCTTCGGGATTACCGCCGAGGCCGTCGCCGACGCCGTCGTCAAGCAACACAACGCCTGAAAGCCCGCCGCCCGCGACGGGCGCGGCATCAAAGGAGCATCTCCATGACCGTCAACGTCGCCATCAACGGATTCGGCCGGATCGGCCGGCTAGTCCTGCGTGCAATTGCCGAGTCCGGCCGGTCGGACCTGCAGGTTGTCGCCATCAACGATCTCGGGCCGGTCGAGACCAATGCGCACCTGCTGCGCCACGATTCCGTGCACGGCAAGTTTCCGCACAAGGTCACGGTCACTGGCGATACGATCGATATCGGCGGCGGCCCGATCAAGGTCACGGCGATCAAGGACCCGGCACAGCTTCCCCACAAGGAACTCGGGGTCGACGTCGCCTTCGAATGCACCGGCATCTTCACGGCGCGCGACAAGGCGGCGGCGCATCTCACCGCCGGCGCAAAGCGGGTGCTGATCTCGGCGCCCGGCGAGAACAGCGACCTGACGGTGGTCTACGGCGTCAACGACGACAAGCTGACCGAGGACCACATCGTCGTCTCGAACGCTTCGTGCACGACCAACTGCCTTGGGCCGGTTGCCTTCGTCCTGAATAACGCTGTCGGCATCGAGAGCGGGTTCATGACCACGATCCACTCCTACACCGGCGACCAGCCGACGCTCGACACGATGCACAAGGACCTCTACCGGGCGCGCGCCGCGGCGCTGAACATCATCCCGACCACGACCGGCGCCGCCAAGGCGATCGGCCTCGTCATCCCGGACCTGAAGGGCAAGCTCGACGGCTCGTCGATGCGCGTGCCGACACCGAACGTCTCGCTGGTCGACTTCAAGTTCACGGCGAAGCGGGCGACCACCGTCGAGGAGATCAACGACGCGATCTATGCGGCGGCGAAATCGGCCCGGCTGTCCTCCATCCTGACCTGGACGAAGGAGCCGCTGGTTTCCTCCGACCTCAACCACGATCCGCACTCGGCAACCTTCGCCGTCGACCAGACCAAGGTGCTCGGCGGCAATTTCGTCCGGGTCGTCGCCTGGTACGACAATGAGTGGGGCTTCTCCAACCGCATGGCCGACACGGCCATGGCGATGGCCAAGCTCCTCTAGGGCGATGCGCGCGCTCGTCCTCGCCGGCACCGCGATCGGTCTAGTCGCCGCGACGCCGGCACTCGCGGCGAACTGCCAGCGGCCGCCCGAGCCGTTCATTCCCGATCCGGCGACGGCGCGGGAGGGCCAGATGCTGATGGCCGGGCAGTCGGTGAAGTTCTACTTCGAGAATATGACGCGCTATTCCCGGTGCCTGGCGGCCGAAGCGGCCGATGCCACGGCCGAGGCCGGAACGGTCGAGGAGAAATGGAAGAAGGCGGTGGGCGAGTTCAACGCGCGGGTGAAGCAGTGAGCCCGTTCCGCACCCTTGACGACGCCGACGTCGCGGGCAAGCGCGTCCTCGTCCGCGTCGACCTCAACGTGCCGGTCGCCGATGGCATGGTGAGCGACGACACGCGCATCCGCGCCGTCGCCCCGACCATCCTCGAGATTTCCGACCGGGGCGGGAAGGCCATCTTGCTGGCCCATTTCGGCCGCCCGAAGGACGGGCCTGAGGCGAAATTCTCGCTGCGGCAGATCGTGCCGGGCCTGGTCGCGGTGCTCGGGCGCCCGGTCGCCTTTGCCGAGGCGAGCGTTGGCGACAGGGCCGAGAAGGCCGTGGCGGCGCTGAACAACGGCGGCATCCTTCTTCTCGAGAACACACGCTTCGAGAAGGGCGAGGAAAAGAACGACGCGGCATATGCGAAGGCGTTGGCAAAGCTCGGCGACCTCTATGTCAACGACGCCTTCTCCGCCGCCCACCGCGCCCACGCCTCGACGGAAGGCCTGGCGCATCTCCTGCCGGCTTTCGCCGGCCGGTCGATGCAGGCCGAGATCGAGCACCTCGAGGCGGCCCTCGGCAGTCCCAAGCGGCCGGTCATCGCCATCGTCGGCGGCGCCAAGATTTCCTCCAAGATCGACGTGCTGGAGCATCTCGTCGCCAAGGTCGACACCCTGGTGATCGGCGGCGGCATGGCCAACACGTTTCTGGTGGCTAAGGGGGTTGCGGTCGGCAAGTCCCTCGCCGAGCCCGACCTCGGCGACACCGTGCGCCGGATTCTCGCCGCCGCCGACAAGGCCGGGGCGACGATCCTCCTGCCACAGGACGCCGTGGTGGCGAAGGAATTCAAGGCCGGCACGCTGAGCCGCACCGTTGCCCTCGATGCGATCGGCGCCGACGACATGATCCTCGATGTCGGGCCGAAGACCGTCGCCGCGATCGAGGCCGCCATGGACAAGTCAGCGACGCTGATCTGGAACGGCCCACTCGGCGCCTTCGAGATTCCGCCATTCGATGCTGCGACCATGGCGGTCGCC
>JBDTLN010000151.1:0-5998 GCA_039934795.1 Bauldia sp.
TAAGGCCTTAGACAACATATTAGACGAACTAGATAACGAGTAGGTTCCTCGACGCGGCCCAGCCATCTGACCGCACGGTCAGATGGGCTCTCGCAGGGCGACGGGGTGCTGATTATCAAGCCCCACTTTTGCCCGATAAAGCCTCCCGCATGATCAAACCCTTCCCCACCCCTTTCACGCTCGCCGACCTCGCCACCGCGTTCATCGCGATGAACTTCCTCGCCTTCGCCGCGTTCGGGATCGACAAGGCGAAGGCCACGACAGGATCACGGCGGATTGCGGAATCGACGTTGCTCATGCTGGCGCTGCTGGGCGGATCGCCGGGCGCCTATGCCGGCCGCGCGGTGTTTCGCCACAAGACTCGCAAGCAGCCGTTCAGCCGCGAACTCCATACGATCGCCGTGTTGCAGGTGCTGGTGCTCGGCGCCGCGCTCGGCTGGCTGGCGCTGGCCTAACGCGGCGGGGCGGCGGCGGCGAATTTCTTCGCCAGCCATTCGTTGTAGTCCTTCACGAAGGCCTCGCGCAGTTCGGCTTTGGCGGCATCGACCTGCTCGGGGGTTTTGGCCGGAAATACCTCGAGCGGGTTCTTGACCGCGCCGGCTGCGTATTTCTGGACGGTCGGCTTGTCGCCAAAGTCGCGGTAGATCCAGCCGGTGAACAGGTTGGAGCCGTACATCATCGCTTTGTGGTAGAAGACCATCGTCGTCAGGAGCTCGACGTAGCAGGGCGAGTGCGAGGCAGTAAGGCGCTCATTCGCCTTCAGGGTCTTATTCATGGCCGCGACGCGCGCCTTGAGCGCGGGATCTCGCTTGAGATCCTCGTTCCACGGCGTGGGCTCCTCGATGATCACGCGGGTGGTCGGCGGGAGCTTCAGCGACTGGAGCAGCCCGATCCGGTTGAGTTCTTCCAGCTGCACCTCCGGCCCGAGATAGTCGCGCATCAGCTCCTTGACCGTCATCACCCGGTCCTTGTGCACGGAGACGTCGGCCAGTGCACCGACGATGCCGAAGCCGGCGAGCAGGCCGGTGTTGAGGCCAAGATAGTTCTGGGTCGGCCAGACGTGCAACTCGCAAGCCTGTTCGGTTGCGGCGGGCGCGGCGGTGACGCTCGGCGCGTCCTGCGCCAGCACCGGGCCGCACAGGGCCAACGAGACGGCCAACGCGGCGGCAAGTTTCTTGATCATTCGGTTTTCCCCGCCTGTCCGCGCGCGTCGTTGGTGGCGCGGTGTTTCCCCAGACGAACAACAGCAAATTGCATGAAAATTTGCAAGCACGGGCACGGGCCGGCACGAGGGCTCGGCGGCCTGGCGCGGATCTAGCCCGGCGGCGGCAGTCCGCTCCGATCGAGTAAGATCGGAGCGGTAGGAGTCAGCCGATGGCGGAGCGCAGCGCGTCGACCAAGTCGATCTTTTCCCACGGGAAGAAGCCGTCTTCGGCCTTGCGTCCGAAGTGCCCGTAAGCGGCGGTGCGGCGGTAGATCGGCTTATTAAGGCTGAGCCCGACGCGGATGCCGCGGGGGGTCAGGCCACCGAGCTTGACGGCGGCGACCTGACGGATCGCCTGCTCCAGCCGCGCGTCGGCGACGGTGCCTGTGCCATGGGTATCGACGTAGAGCGACAGCGGTTCAGGCACGCCGATCGCGTAGGCGATCTGGATCGTGCACCGCGTGGCATAGCCCGCCGCGACGATGTTCTTGGCGAGGTAGCGAGTGACGTAGGCCGCCGAGCGATCGACCTTGGTCGGATCCTTACCGCTGAACGCGCCGCCGCCATGCGGGGCCGCGCCGCCGTACGTGTCGACGATGATCTTGCGTCCGGTCAGGCCGGCGTCGCCATCAGGGCCGCCGATCTCGAAGCTGCCGGTCGGGTTGATGTGATAGACGGTGTCGCCGGTCAGCAAGTGGCCTGGCATGACTTCGGCGCAGACGCGCTTGACGTAATCCTTGAGCTCGGCCTCCTGCGCGCCCTGGTCGTAGCCGGGCTTGTGCTGGGTCGAGACGACGATCGCGGTGGCCTCGCTCGGGCGGCCGTTCTTGAAGCGCAGGGTGACCTGGCTCTTGGCGTCGGGCTCGAGGAAGGGTGCCGCGCCGGAGTGGCGGTCGGCGGCGAGGCGCGCGAGGATCTTGTGGCTGTAGTCCAGCGTCGCCGGCATCAGATCGGGGGTCTCATCGCAGGCAAAGCCGAACATGATGCCCTGGTCGCCGGCGCCCTCGTCCTTGTTGCCGCTGGCATCGACGCCCTGGGCGATGTCGGCCGACTGTGAGTGGAGAAGAATTTCGACCGTGGCGTTCTTCCAATGGAAGCCGGCCTGCTCATAGCCGATATCGCGGATCGCACTCCTGGTGAGTTCCTCGACCTTGCCCAGCACCGAGTCCGGCCCGCGGACCTCGCCGGCCACGACCACCCGGTTGGTAGTCGCGAGAACCTCGCAGGCGACGCGCGCCTCCGGCAAGGCGGCGAGATAGGCGTCGACGATCGTGTCGGAGATCCGGTCGCAGACCTTGTCGGGGTGGCCTTCGGAAACGGATTCGCTGGTGAAGAGATAAGAGGTTCTTGACACGGAGCGGCTTTCCCAAGCGCGGGGCATCACGGGACAAAAGGGCGCCCCCCCGGCGCGCGCCGCGGCCGTTCTGGCAGCGAACCGACGGAGGGTCAACGGCAAAAGGGCCGCCACCGACGAACGCGTTGGAATTCAGCGCCCGGCGGCAGGCATAGCGCGGCCGCTCGCGTCCCGCCTGGACCGCGTCAACCGGCCAGCGAAGGCCTGCCAGTCAGGTCAGGCGGCGTCTTCCTCGCCGGCCGCAGCGCGGACGAGATCGATGATCCGTCTCCTGAGCTTGCTGTCCTTGATGCGAACGAACGCCTTGTTGAGCTGCACGCCTTCAGAGCTCGACAAGAAGTCCGTCATATAGCTGGCCGGCCGGGCCTCGGCCATGCCGGGAACCGCCCCCGGCGTGCTCGGCGCGTCCTCGAAGAAGAACGAGACCGGAACCGACAGCACGACCGAAATGTGCTGAAGGCGGCTGGCGCCGATCCGGTTGGTGCCCTTCTCGTATTTCTGAATCTGCTGGAACGTTATGCCGAGGGCTTCCCCCAGTTTTTCCTGACTCATTCCAAGCATCATGCGACGTAGACGAACCCGACTTCCGACATGAATGTCGATAGGATTTGGCTGCTTTTTGTTGGCCATTTCGGCTCTCTCTCCTGTGACCACCCCTTTGCGATGGCCTTATAAACGGTGCCTGGAATCGTTCTCCCTCCCTTGAGGCCGCTGGTCCCCCGGATTGGCAAACGATTGACTGCGAGTGGAACAAAGCGCCTTGCGCAGTTGCCCAGACAGCAAGGTGATATGTGCCCTGCATCGCGAAAAGTGTCAATTCCGTCTAAAATTCATCATGAATTGTATGAATAAGCCGCCGAATGCAGCACAACCGAGCAAAATTGCGAATACTGCATCGCCCCAACGGGCGTAAGGCGTGGGTGGAAGGCTAGACGGCAGGCCGCTGTCGATTACGCCGGAGCGGCCGAGGCTGAGGCTTTTGACCAGGCGGCCATACGGATCGACAACCGCCGAAATGCCCGAATTCGCCGCGCGAACAAGGGGAAGACCCTCTTCAACGGCGCGCAGGCGGGCCTGTTCGAGATGCTGGCGAGGGCCGGGGGTATCGCCAAACCAGGCGTCGTTGGTGACATTGAGAAGCCAGCCGGGACGATCTGTCGCGTCCACCGCGGCCCCGGGAAAGATGGTCTCGTAGCAAATCAGCGGCCCGACCGGCGGCCCGGCAGGCAATGGCAGGGTTCGCCGGCGCGGACCGGCGGAGAAGCCGCCGGGCAGTTCGGTCAACTGGCGGAGGCCGATGCCCTCGAGGAAATCCTGAAAGGGGAGGAATTCGCCGAAGGGGACCAGGTTGACCTTGTCATAGGCGGCGAGAACGGCGCCGTCATCCCCCAGAATTTCGACACTGTTAAAATAGCGAGTGTCAGATTCTCCCGCCTCGGGAGGCTCGGCGCGAATGGCACCGGTGAGGAGGCTGGCCCCATCGGGCAGCAGGGTCCCGATCGCCGAGAGGGCGTCGGGCCGTTCGGTGAGCAGAAACGGCACCGCCGTCTCGGGCCAGATGAGGTATGTCACGCCGGCCATGCCGTCCCTGCCGTCGGCGGTCGGGCTGCGGCTGAGTTCGAGGTTGCGCGCGAAGATGGCGTTGGCGTTTTCCGCCTGCCACTTCTCGCCCTGCTCGATCGCCGGCTGGACGATGCGCAGGTGCACGCCGGGCACAATCGCATCGCTCGCCTGCGCGAGCCGCCAGGCGCCGAAGCCGACATGAGCGACAAGGAGCAGCCCGGCGAAGACAAGGAATGCCGCACGACCCCGGTCGCTGCGGCGATCGCCGGCCGAGGCGAAGACGGCCGGCGCAGCGAAGATGACGAAGGCCGCCAATGTCAGGCCCCACAGCCCGACCAGCGCCGCCGACTGCATCATGACTGGCGCCGGCGCCAGCGCATAACCGGGAGCGTTCCACGGAAAGCCCGTGAAGAGGTGACCGCGCAAGAATTCGGCGCCGGACATGGCGGCGGCGAAGACGAGGATGCGCGACCAGCCATCGCGCCAGAACAGACGGGCAAGCGCCGCGCCGAAACTCCAGAACAGGGCAAGCGCCGCCGGCAGTGCGAGGACCGGCAATGGCAGGAGCCAGGCAAACTTGCCAGCGTCGACCAGGAAGGACACCCCGATCCACCACAGGCCGGCGACGAAGAAGCCGAACCCGAAGCTCCAGCCGATGAGCGCGGCCGGCATCAGCCGGCGGATCGGACCGGCGCCGGCCGGGGCGACGGCGCCGTCGATCAGCCAGACAAAGACGGGGAGCGTCACCCAGAGGACCGGAAAAGCCTTGAACGGGGCCAGAGCCAGCGCCGAGACCGCGCCGGCGCCAACGGCAACAACGAAGCGCCGCCACCCCCACAGCACGATGATCGCATTGGCGATGGACTGCATGGCGTGGGGTAGGGCTCCCGAATCGGCGTGGTGTCACCGTCAGGGGCGCGACCGCCCCGGTCAAGCTTCGGGGTCAGGCTCCAGTTGCGGCTTTGGCCTTCGGCGCGGCTCGGGCCGCGGCGAGCCCGGGGTATGCCTGTAGATCCGCAGTCGTTTGATGCGACGCGGATCGGCCTCAAGAATCTCGATCTCGAATCCGCCCGGGACGGCGACCAACTCGCCACGCACAGGGATGCGGCCGAGGAGGCTATAGACCAGACCGCCGATCGTATCGACATCCTCGCCGGCTTCGCCGGAGCCAAGTTCGACGCCGACCGCGCCGGCGACCTCATCGAGATCGGCGCGGGCATCGGCAAGGAAAGCCCCCTCGCCGTCCGGCACGATCATCGGCCCGTCGTCGTCGTCGTGCTCGTCCTCGATGTCGCCGACGATGATCTCGACGACGTCCTCCAGCGAGACAAGGCCGTCGGTGCCGCCATACTCGTCGATGACCAGCGCCATCTGCACCCGCGTCGCCTGCATCGAGGCGAGAAGTGCCGCGACCGGCATCGATGGCGGCACGAACAGGGTCGTGCGAACGAGTTCGGTCGCCGAGAGGCTTTTGGCGAGGTCGACCTTGCGCAGATCGAGGTTCGCCGGATAGCGCTTGCGACGCTTCTTGGTTTCGTCGGGGGTGACGGCAGCAACGCTGGCGACGTGGATCATGAGATCCTTGATGTGGACCATGCCGACCGGGTCGTCGAGGGTCTCGCGATAAACCGGCATCCGCGAATGCCCCGACTCGCGAAACGCGGCGAGGAGGTCGCCGAGCGAGACGTTGATGTCGACCGCGTCGATATCGGCGCGCGGCACCATGACGTCGTCAACCCGCACCTCGCGGAGGCGAAGGATGTTGGCGAGCATCGCCCGCTCTTCCGGCGTGAAAGAGCCGGCGGCGCCTTCATCGGCGAGCGCGTCTGCGAGGTCCTCGCGAAACGACGCAGCGGGCTTGAGGCCCATGGCGCCGC
>JBDTLN010000152.1:0-5996 GCA_039934795.1 Bauldia sp.
CCGAGGACGGCAAGAACCTCCTCGCCGGCTACAAGCGCGCCGCCAACATCCTGCGCGAGGAAGAAAAGAAGTCTGCCGAGAAGTATGACGGCAAGATCACTGACGATCTCGTGGCCGAGCCTGAAGAGAAGACTCTTGCTGCCGCGGTGGAAGTCGCCCGGGAGGGCGCCAGGAACGCCGTTGCTGGCGAAGATTTCGAGGCAGCCATGTCCGCCTTGGCGAAGCTTCGCTTGCCGGTCGATGCCTTCTTCGAAAAAGTCCACGTCAACGCGCCCGATGCAGCAGTGCGCGCCAATCGTCTCCGTCTCCTAAATCGCATCCGGGAGGCGACACTCGCCGTCGCCGATTTCTCCAAGGTAGGAAGCTGATCCATGGCCCGCGCCGGCAATCCCGATTCCATCGCCCGTCACCCCGAGGCGCGCAGCGCCGCGATCTTCGCCATCGGCGCCGGTATCGTCATCATCCTGATCTGGCTGTGGCAACTCACCGGCGGAGAACTTCCCGAACTCCAGACCGAGCCGTTGCTGACGTGGCTCCGGCTCGTCCTCGCGGCCGTCACGGCCGCTCTGCTTATTGTCGCCGGCTGGGCGCTGCTCTCCGGCAAGCACTGGGCACGCAAATTTTACCTGCTCGCCGCGGGTATGCTTCTGGTCGGCGCGGTCAACGATATCGGCCACTACATCCAGCGCGGCGACACCGTCCTGCCGATCCTGTCTTTCCTTCTCGCTGTCTTCTGCATCGCGTTCATCATCCGCGCCGAACGCTGAGAATCGTGGGCCGCCCCGCGCCACGCATGCCCGGCGACTCGCGGGGGCGGGTGCGCGTCGGGCATGGCGGCGGGGACGGCCCGTTATGGCCGCGCGATCGGCTCGCTAGAGCCTAAAGCGACACGCCATAGTAGTCGGAGACACGCTTCTCGTAGTCGCCGCCGGCCCAGTTGGCCCCGCCTTCGTAAGATGGCGCGCTCTTCAGCTGTTCATCGGTGACGTTGACTTCATAGCCGCCGAGATCCGGGTTGTAGGTGAGCAGCGACCACGGCAGGGGGTAGGCGTCTTCGCCGATACCGAGGAAGCCGCCGAAGTGCATGATGGCATAGGTCGCCTTGCCGCTGACCTTTTCGATCATGATCCGCTCGATATGGCCGACGCGGTCGCCATTCGAACGATAGACCGGCGTTCCTTCGACGCGGTCGCTCTCGATGAGATTGCTGTTGTTCTCAAGGGAAGCGGCGTCGCGTTGGGTCGCCGGGTTGATAGTCGCATTGCGCATTGTGGTTGCCACGGTGATCTCTCCTCTGGTTCGTTCTGAATTCGAAACGGACCAGCGGAGGGAAGGTTCCGGCAACGTGCTAAATGCGGAGCAGGCGAAACTCGTGCAGATTGCGCGCGTTGAGTCGGCCATGCCATCGGCATTGCCTTCAGACAGGAGCCATTCCCATGACCATCAACATTGGCAATCTTCAGCCGCTCATTGCCCTGATCGCCGGCATCCTCATTCTGATTGCCCCGCGACTTCTCAACTACATCGTCGCGATCTTCCTCATCGTCTTCGGCGTTCTCGGCCTTTGGCCGAACCTCGTTCACTGACGGCTAGCGCCGCACCGCGCGCACCAGCAAGACGCCGGCGACGATCAGCCCCAGCCCGATGACCGCGAGCGCCGGCAGGCGCTCGCCAAAAATCGTGACGGCAAAAAGAACGCCGAAGCCAGCCGCCACGTAGCCGATCTGGCTGAGATAGACCGGCCCGGCGACGCGCTGCAGCCAGAAATAGAGCCAGTACATCGCCGCGGCCGCGGCAATCTGCGCCAGCACCAGCAGTTCGCCCGTTCCAAAGCCGCTGCCGAAGGTTGCCAGCGGAAAGGTGAAGAGAAGCGGGGCGAGCAGCAGCGCCGAGGCGAGCATCATCGCCGCCGCCAGTCCCATGTCCGAGACGCCCTTCGGCCACTTCAGGCTTCGATAGATGTTGCCGGTGGCGACGCATACCGGCATCGCCAGCGCTGCCAGCAGCCACAGGACGCCGGTGCTCCCCGTGGCGTTCGCCAGCCGGGACAGCACTAGCGCGGTGCCGGCGAAACCGACCGCCAGCCCGCCGAAGCGCCGCCAGGCGGCCTTGTCGAGTCCGACCATGATGGCGATCGGGTAGGTGATCAGCGGCGACAGCGCATACGGTACCGACGCGTAAGCGGCGCCCGCATGCTTGGCCAGCATGAAACTGAGGACATTGGGTGCCGCGAGGCTGAAGAAGCCGGTCACGACGTAGAAGACGAGATGCGGACGGCTGAGCGGGATACGCTCGCCCCGCGCCAGCGTCACCGCCAGCAACACGACCCCGGCGCCTGCCGAAAGGAAGAACGCAAACTCCGGCCCCTCGATGCCGTACTGCGCCGCCCCCTTGGCGAGGTTGACACCGACGGCGATGAGGCCGCCGACGGCGAGGAGGAGGAGGAAGGGCAGGGCCCTCATGGCGGGGCCGCCGCGTCCTAGTCGATCTTCACCACGAGGCGGCCGCGCACTTTTCCCGCGACGATGTCATGGGCGGCATTGGGGAGCGCATCGAACGGCATCTCGGTCGTCATCGCCGCCAGCGTCTTCCGGTCGAGTTCCTTCGCCAGCCGGTTCCAGGCCTCTATGCGCTGCGCCTTCGGCGCCTTGCTCGAATCGATGCCGAGAAGCGCCACGCCGCGGAGGATAAACGGCGCCACCGAGGTCGGCAGTTCCATTCCGCCGGCATTGCCGCATGCCGCGACGGCCCCGCGATAGGAGAGCATTGAAATCACGTTGGCGAGGACATTGCCGCCGACGGCATCGATGCTCGCCGCCCAGCGCTCCTTGGCAAGCGGCTTGGCCGGGCCGGACAATTCCGCCCGGTCGACGATGACGCTGGCGCCGAGACTCTGGAGGTACTCGGCCTCGTTCGGCCGGCCGGTTACCGCCTCGACCTTGAAGCCGGCTTGCGCGAGGAGCGCCACGGCAACCGAACCGACGCCCCCCGCCGCACCGGTCACGACCGCGGCGCCTTGCGCCGGTGTGATGCCGTGCCGCTGCAGCGCCATCAGAGCCAGCATGGCCGTGTAGCCGGCAGTGCCAAGGGACATCGCCTCCGCGCCGGTCATCCCGGCAGGCAACGGAATAAGCCAGTCGCCCTTCACGCGCGCCATCTGGCTGTAGGCGCCGTAGTGCACCTCGCCGAGACCCCAGCCGTTGAGGATGACCTTGTCGCCCGCCTTGAAGTCGGCATGCGAGGATAGCGTCACCGTGCCGGCAAGATCGACTCCCGGGATCATCGGGAAGCGCCGAACCACTGGCAGCTTGCCGGTGATGGCCAGTCCGTCCTTGTAATTGACGGTGGAATATTCGACCCGCACTTCGACATCGCCGTCCATGAGGTCGGAACGCGACAGCGTCGTGTAGGCGAGGGATTGCTGCTTGCTCGCCTCGTCGCGGCTGATGAGGAGGGCCTTGAAGCTGTCCATGGGCGATTCCGGGGCAGGGAAGGAAGCGCCCCTTATACGCGGCCCCGGCGTGGTCCGCCTATGGTCTTCTTCTGCAAGCTTGCGCCCGTCAGCGGCCGAAAACCAGGAGGTAGACGACGACGAGAACGACGATGGCGCCGCCGAGCCCACAGGGGATCTCGTCGGTCATGCGCGGGGCCGCCTGATGTTGTGAACTCCACAACAACGACTGCGGATGAGAGGTAGTTCCCGCCCGCCGCGCAGCGGGTCGTTACGGAGCCTCAGCTCCAGCCGCCGCCATAGGTCTTGTAGAAGATGTGCCGGCCGATCTTCTGCATCTTCTTCATATGCCGGGCCCATCGCGGCCGGACATAGTTGGCGTGGTAGTGCGTTGAACTGCCCACATCGGCGGCGAACATTGTGCGATCGTCGGTGACCACCTTGGTGGCCAGCACCTGCGCACGATTCCAGCCCTTGACGTCAGTGATGCGGTCCTTGATGCCGTCGCAGGCGAAGGAGAACTGGCAGCGGTTACGCTTGTTCTTGTTCTGGTAGACGACCCCGCACACGGTGTTCGGATAGGCCGGGTTTTTCAGCCGGTTGATCACTACCTGTGCGACCGCCAGCTGGCCCCGCTCGGGCTCGCCGCGCGCCTCGAAATAGATCGCCGTCGCGAGGCACTTCATTTCGGTCTTGGATCGCGCATTGGCGGGCAGCGGCTTGTTCACCCAGGCATGGGCGGCGTCGACATTCGGCACCAGCAGGCCACCCGGCGGCAGTTTCGACGAGATGACCGCGTCGATTGCGGCGGCGGCCTTTTTCTCTGTCGGCTCGTCCGCGGCGTAGGCGAGGGCGACTGTGGCGCCGGACGACCTGTCGGACTTATCCGGTGCCGCTTTCGCCACCTTGGCAACCGGCTCGGCGGCCCGCTTTGCCGACTTGGCGACGACGATCGCCTGTTTGACGGGAGGCAAAAGGAACGTCCCGTAGGAATTGCTGTCGGTCGTGATCGCCGGCGCATAGAGCGCCACGGTCTGGATTGCGCCGGCGCCGAGGCTGCTGGGCCGCTTCTCTTGCGCCGGAACGCGCTTGATGGTGACCGCGAGATCGGCCTTGCCCCGGCGGATAACGCCGTCCGGCGGATCGTCCTTGCGCCACGACACCATGCCGGTCGTGCGCAGGTCGAGCGAGGCGAACTTGGCCGCCTTGTCTGTCTTCAGGGTGATCTTCTTTGCAGCGGGCGCCTGCGCGTCAGGCACGTTGGCGCTGAGGAGGCTGTGCCCGCCCTCATTCGCGAGCTTGGCGGCGGAGAGGAGAAGAAGCACGGCCGCCAGCACGAAGCGCAAAGACCCGCCCCGCCTGCGTCCGCCCCGTACCCGTCTGCGCCCCTTGACGATCAACGCCTCACTCCACGCCCCAACGCACACGCCACACACCTGTGACGCGTTCGATCCCCCAAGTGATGCGGGATTAACCTTGAAGGATGGTTAACGCCGGATCGGTATGCGCCCGGGAGCCATGATCGCGGTCGAATCCGGCGACAATGGGAAGAAATCGGGGCGGGCGCAGATTCCCGCTAGGCTGTGTTCCCCGTGCCACGGGTGCCCTTCGCCCGCAGGGCCGCCTGAGCCGCGGCAAGCCGTGCAATCGGCACCCGAAACGGCGAGCAGGAAACGTAGTCGAGGCCCACTTCCTCGCAGAACGCAACGGAATTCGGGTCGCCGCCATGCTCGCCGCAGATGCCGAGCTTGATCCCTGCACGCGTGGCGCGTCCCCGTTCCACGGCGATTCGCACCAGTTCGCCGACCCCGTCGCGATCGATGCTGACGAATGGATCCTGGGCAAGGATTCCCTGCGACGTGTAGGCGCCGAGAAAGAGCGCCGAATCGTCCCGCGAGATGCCGAAAGTCGTCTGGGTCAGGTCGTTGGTGCCGAAGGAGAAGAACTCCGCCGTGGCGGCGATCTTGCCGGCTTCGAGCGCCGCCCGCGGCAGCTCGATCATCGTCCCGACCTGGTAGCTGAGCTTCGTCCCGGTTTCCTTCTCGACGGCGGCTGCGGTCTTGTCGATGAGCGCCTTCACCCGGTCGAGTTCCGCCTTCAGCGCCACCAGCGGCACCATGATCTCGGGTACGATCGCCGCGCCCTTCTTGCCGACCTCGATCGCCGCTTCGAAGATCGCCCGGGCCTGCATCTCGGCGATCTCCGGATAGGAGATCGCCAGCCGGCAACCGCGATGGCCGAGCATTGGGTTGAACTCATGGAGCGCCAGCGTTCGTTCCCGCAGCCGAGCGGGATCGATCTTCATCGCCGCCGCAACCTCATCGATCTCCACGTCGGTCTTGGGCAGGAACTCGTGCAGCGGCGGATCGAGAAGGCGGATCGTCACCGGCAGCCCGCGCATGATGTCGAAGAGTTCGATGAAGTCGTTGCGCTGCATCGGCAGCAGCTTGGCGAGCGCCGCGCGCCGGTCGGCAACCGTGTCGGCGAGGATCATCTCGCGCACGGCGACGATCCGGTCTTCATCGAAGAACATGTGCTCGGTGCG
>JBDTLN010000153.1:0-5978 GCA_039934795.1 Bauldia sp.
AAGACCGAGAAGCAGTGCGTCGATGGGTCCGGCGAAAGGCTTCCAGCTAAACGGCGCCGTGACGGCGCCGGCGGCGAGGGAGGCGATGAACTGCCAGGCCGCGAAGGTAAGCCCGGGTGTGCCGCGGAGCGAACGCGTGAAGATCAGGTAGAGCGTGTAGATGAGGCTGCCGGCGAAGGCGATAAGCGCGTAGCTGCCGAATGATGCCGCCGTCGGTCGGAGCGCGACGAGGACACCGATGAACCCGACGCCGACCGCGGTCCAGCGGCGCCAGCGGAGCGGTTCGCCGAGGAACAGCGCGGCCAGCACGGTCACGTAGATGGGCGCGGCGAGATAATAGGTCATCGCGTCGGCGAGCGGCAGGACCGACACGGCCCAGTAGAACAGGAAGGTCTCGGCCGTGGCGCAGAAGATGCGGAGGGCCTGGAGGCCAGGCCGCTCAATCGTGAAAAGCGTCCCGACGCCCGCCTTGAACACGAAAGGCGCGAGGACGACCAAAGCGAAGATGCTGCGCAGAAGCAGGATTTGCCCCGGCGAATAGGTTGCCGCCAGCCATTTGCCCAGCGCATCGTTCGCCGAGAAGACGAAGAAGCCGAGCAGCATGAAGCCGATGCCGGCGGCTATGTTCTGGTATTCGGGCGCGTGCGTGCCGGCTCTTGCGGTCATTGGCGCTTTCTTGGGCAGGGCGAATCCCGGCCGGGTTCTGGCCCGCAGGTGGTTCCAAGTCCAGCGCTTTCCGGCGCGAGCGGTTGCAAAAAGACTGCGCCCCTGCCAAACACGCGGGCAGCCGGCCGGGGCCGGACGACTGAGGATCTGTCATGGCCGTTGCAGAGCGCATCAAGGCGCCGGCTCCCGCCGCCAAGGCCGATATCGCCGCCGAGATGACGGCCATCGGCACCGCCGCCCGCGCCGCGGCGCGGGTGCTGGCGAATGCCCGGACCGAGGCCAAGAACCGGGCGCTGATTTCGGCCGCGACCGCCATCCGCCGTGACGAAGCCGCGATCCTTGCCGACAACGCCCGCGATGTCGCCGACATGAAGACCGAGGGGACCGCTGCTTCCTTCGTCGACCGCCTGACGCTGACGCCGGCCCGCATTGCCGCGATCGCCAGGGGCCTGGAAGAGGTAGCCGCCCTCCCCGACCCGGTTGGCACCGTCATCGCTGCATGGGACCGCCCGAACGGGCTTCACATCGAACGTGTCCGCACGCCCCTTGGCGTGATCGGCATCGTCTATGAGAGCCGCCCGAACGTGACCGCCGACGCCGGCGCCCTCTGCCTGAAGGCCGGCAACGCCGCGATATTGCGCGGCGGCTCCGATTCCTTCCGCTCCTCCAATGCGATCCATCGATGCCTCGTCGAGGGACTGAGGACCGCAGGCCTGCCCGAGGCGGCAATCCAGATCGTGCCGACACGCGATCGCGCCGCCGTCGGCATGATGCTCGCCGGCCTTGGCGGCACCATCGACGTGATCGTGCCGCGTGGCGGCCGGAGCCTCGTCGAGCGGGTGCAGGACGAGGCGCGGGTTCCGGTCTTCGCCCATCTGGAAGGCGTCTGCCACGTCTATGTCGATCGCGCCGCCGATCTGGCCATGGCCACGACCCTGGTGGTCAACGCCAAGATGCGCCGGACCGGGGTTTGCGGCGCCGCCGAGACGTTGCTGGTCGACCGGGCGATTGCCGGGACGCACTTGAAGCCGCTCGTCGAAGCCTTGCAGAGCGCCGGTTGCGCCATTCGCGGCGACGAGGCGACCCGCGCCGCCGTCTCCAACGTGATGCCGGCGAGCGAGGCCGACTGGTCGACGGAATATCTCGACGCGATCATCGCGGTGAAGGTCGTCGACGGGCTCGCCGCCGCCATCGACCATATCGAGCGCTATGGCTCGCACCACACCGACGCCATCGTCACCAGCGACGCGGCGGCAGCCGAGAGGTTTCTCGGCGAAGTCGACAGCGCCATCGTCCTGCACAACGCCTCGACCCAATTCGCCGATGGCGGCGAGTTCGGCATGGGCGCCGAAATCGGCATCGCTACCGGAAGAATGCACGCGCGCGGGCCTGTCGGTGTCGAGCAGCTGACCAGTTTCAAATACCGGATTCGCGGCTCCGGCCAGATCCGACCGTAAGCGGCCGCCGCTTGGCCGCCGCCCTCGATCCTTCGCTCCTCCGCCTGCCCCCGCTTCAGCCGGGCATGCGCATCGGGCTCCTCGGCGGGTCGTTCGATCCGGCGCATGCCGGCCACCGCGCCATCAGCCTTGTCGCCTTGCGAAGCCTCAACCTCGACGAGGTCTGGTGGCTGGTGTCGCCGCGCAATCCGCTGAAGCCGCATGCGCCCTCCGCCGACCTCCTCCGGCGCATCCGGCAGGCCCGCAAGGTGGCGAATCACCCGCGAATCAAGGTGACCGGCGTCGAGGCAGCCCTCGGCACGCGCTACACCGCCGATACCTTGCAAAAGCTGGCCCCGCGCATGGCCGGCGCCCAGGCCGTCTGGCTGATGGGCGCCGATAGTCTGGCCGATTTCCACCGCTGGGACCGGTGGCGGTCCATCGCCGCCTCCATCCCGATGGCAGTATTCAACCGTCCGGGATATGCGCTACGAGCGCTTGGCTCGCCGGCAGCCCATGCCCTGGCGCATGGCAGGATGCCGGAATGGGCGGCCGCCAGCCTGCCCGGAACCGCGCCGCCTGCCTGGGTTTTCCTGGCGCGCCCGCTGATTGCCCTGTCTTCCACGGCGATCCGCACCGCATCGCGCACGAAGGCGGCGTCTTGAAAGCGTCAACATGTAGGCCTTATCTTGAGTACGGGCCGGTATGCCGCCGGCTCATGGAGAAAGGTATCGACCGCTGACCACAGCACTCCGTTCCGAGGGCGCAGCTTCCCGTGCTCCTCGCCTCGCGACCGCACGCCGTGACCTCGCAGCGGCGGACGCCCTGAAGGTGGTCCTCGAAAGCCTGGAAGAAGCCAAGGCCGAGGACATCGTTCCAATCAACATCACCGGTAAATCGTCCCTCGGCGACCACATGGTCGTCGCCTCGGGCCGTTCGCCGCGTCACGTCGCGGCCATCGCCGAGCGCTTGCTGGAAGACTTGAAGACGGCCGGAGGCCGCAACCTCCACGTCGAGGGTCTGCCGCACGCCGACTGGGTGCTTATCGACGCCGGCGACGTGATCGTGCATGTCTTCCGGCCCGAGGTCAGGATCTTCTATAACCTCGAGAAGATGTGGCTTGCCGACCATCCGGCGGCGCCTGTAGTCGTTTGACACGCCGCGCCGCCTGAGGCGGCGTCGGGATCGAGGCAATGAAGGTCACCATCGCGGCGGTCGGCCGGCTGAAGGCTGGCGCGGAGCGGGCGCTCACCGAGCGCTACCTCGACCGGGCAAACGCCGCCGGCAAGCGCCTCGGATTGACTTTTACGGTGCGCGAATTCCCTGAAAGCCCGGCCGGCAACGCCGTTACGCGGAAGGATCAGGAAGCGCGCTCGATCCTTGCCCTCGCGCCGCCAGGGACGGTCCTCGTCGCCCTCGACGAGGGGGGAAAGGCGCTCACCACAAAGGATTTCACAGACAGGCTGTCACGCTGGCGCGATGATGGCGAGGCCGAGATGCTGTTTGCCATCGGCGGCGCCGACGGCCTCGGCAAGGCGGTTCTCGACCGGGCCGGGCTCCGCCTTGCCTTCGGCGCCATGACCTGGCCGCATCAGTTCGTCCGGGCGATGCTTGCCGAGCAATTCTACCGCGCCGTAACGATCCTGTCCGGCCATCCCTATCACCGCGAATAGTCGAGGCAGGCCGTGCTTCGGCCGCATTCCGCTGGGATTTTGGCAACGGGGGGCTTGGTTGAACAATCGTTAATGCCTCGCGACCTAGGCTGACCCCGACTGGTATCCGCCGACCGGACGGCCGTGCTTTGGCCTTGATGACGCGCCTCCTCCCCGTGCTGTTCCTGTGCCTCATCACGGCAATGCCGTCGCGGGCGGCGGAAAAGGCCGACGTGTCGACGGCCGGGCGCGCCGCTCGCCAGACGGAACTTGACGCGATCACCCGCGACATCGCCGTCAGCGAGGAGCGACGGAACGAGCTGCGGCTGGAGATCGCCGCGCTGGAGAAGGACCGCGCCGCCCTCAACCAGTCGCTCCTCGATACCAGCAAGCGCGCCCAGACCCTCGAAGGCGCGGTCGGCAAGACCGAAAGGCGTCTCCAGGGGCTTGCCAGTAATGAGCAGAAGGTTCGCGCCTCGCTCAGCGCCCGCCGGAACGTACTTGCCGAGGTGCTTGCCGCGCTCCAGCGCATGGGCCGCCGACCGCCGCCGGCGATCCTGGTGCGTCCCGAGGACGCCCTTGCGTCGGTGCGCAGCGCCATCCTCCTCGGCGCGGTCATCCCCGAGCTTCGCGACGCCGCGGACAAGCTTGCCGTCGACCTGCGCAGTCTCGTTGCCGTCCGCTCCGACATTGAACGTGAGCAACGCCGCCTGAAGGTCGACGCCACCGCTCTTGCCGACGAGCGGGCCCGGATTGAACTGCTGCTGGCCGAAAAACGCGACCAGCGGCTCGCCTCGGCCGAGGAACTCGCCAACGAGGATGCGCGCGCCGCCACGCTCGCCCGCCAGGCGACCGGACTCAAGGACCTGATCGCCCGCATGGAATCGGAGGTGGCCGCCGTCGCCACCGCATCGGCGGCGGCTGACAAGGCCGATGCCGAGAACGCCAAGCCGACCGGCAAGGCCAGGGTGCGCCCCGCTTCCCTCGGTGCCGCCGACCGCCTGACCCCTTCGGTTGCCTTCGCCGACGCGCGCGGCCTCTTGCCGCGCCCGGTCAACGGGGCAACGCTCAAGGAATTCGGCGAAAGTGACGGACTTGGCGCCAGGACCCAGGGCGTATCGCTATCGACGCGATCCGGCGCCACTGTGAACGCGCCGGCCGACGGCTGGGTGGTCTATGCCGGCCCCTTCCGCTCCTACGGACAACTCTTGATCATTAATGCCGGGGGCGGGTATCATGTGCTTATGGCGGGGATGGAACGGATCGATGTCCAACTCGGCCAATTTGTCCTTGCCGGCGAACCGGTGGCAGCTATGGCCACCCCGAGGCTTGCGAGCTCGGGTGCCGCGGACATAGGCTCGACCCAGCCAGTGCTCTATATCGAATTCCGGAAAGACGGAAACTCCATTGATCCGGCCCCATGGTGGGCCTCATCCAGTGACGAAAAGGTTGGCGGATGATTCGCAAGACCACGTATCTCCTCGTTGGCGCCCTTGTCGGCGCCGTCGGCGCTGTCTCGCTGACCCAGTCCCATCTCCTGACCGGCGGCTCAGCAAGCGCTGCCGGCGTCGATACCTATCGGCAGCTCAACCTGTTCGGAGACGTCTTCGAACGGATCCGCGCGAAATATGTCGAGGTGCCCGACGAGGGCGCCCTCATCGAGGCGGCGATCAACGGCATGCTGACCTCGCTCGATCCCCATTCGAGCTACATGAATGCCAAGGCCTATGACGACATGCAGGTCCAGACCCAGGGCGAATTCGGCGGCCTCGGCATCGAAGTCACCATGGAAGACGGCCTCGTCAAGGTCGTCTATCCGATCGAGGACACCCCGGCGGCCCGCGGCGGCGTGCTCGCCGGCGACCTGATCACGGCCCTCGACGGCGAAGCGGTGCAAGGCATGGCGCTCGACCAGGCCGTCGACAAGATGCGCGGCGCCATCAACACCCCGATCACGCTTACCATCCAGCGCGCCGGGTCCGACAAGCCGATCGAGATCAAACTGGTGCGCGAGAAGATCACCATCCAGTCGGTGACCTCGCGCGAGGAAGGCGACGTCGGCTACATCAAGATCAAGTCCTTCAACGAGCAGACTTTCGACGGCCTCAAGTCGTCGATGGCCAAGATCCAGAAGGACATCCCGACCGACAAGCTGAAGGGCTACGTCATCGACCTGCGCAACAACCCCGGCGGGCTGCTCGATCAGGCGATCGCCGTCTCCGAC
>JBDTLN010000154.1:0-5925 GCA_039934795.1 Bauldia sp.
GAGTTCGGCCACGCGCTGCACGGGCTCCTCTCCAACGTCACCTATCCGCTGCTCTCCGGAACGTCGGTCAGCACCGATTTCGTAGAGCTGCCGTCGCAGCTTTACGAGCACTGGCTGGAGCAGCCGGAAATCCTGGCGGAGTTCGCGGTGCATGCCGAGACGGGCCAGCCGATGCCGGAGGCGCTCCTGAAAAAAGTGCTGGCGGCGCGGACCTTCAACCAGGGTTTTGCGACCGTCGAATACACGTCGTCGGCGCTTGCCGATCTCGACCTGCATCTCGGCGATGGCGAGGGGTTCGATGCGGGGGCATTCGAGGCGGCGGAGCTGCGGCGCATCGCCATGCCGCCGGCGATGGTGATGCGGCACCGGCTGCCCTACTTCCAGCATATCTTTTCGGGCAGCGGCTATGCGTCGGGCTACTACTCGTACCTCTGGTCCGAAGTGCTCGACGCCGACGCCTTCGCGGCGTTCAAGGAGGCCGGCGACATTTTTGATCCGGCGACGGCGGAGCGGCTGAAGACGTACATCTACTCGGCGGGGAATTTGCGCGATCCCGACGCGGCGTATCGCGCCTTCCGGGGGAGGGGCCCCGACCCGCAGGCGCTGATGGCGAAGCGCGGGCTGGACCAGGTGACGTTGGAGAGGAGCCCGTGCAGCGCGTGGCCGAACTCGTGGAAGAGCGTCCGCGCATCGTCGAACGAGAGGAGCGCCGGCTCGCCCTTCGCCGGCTTGGCGAAATTCATCACGTTGAGGATGATCGGCCGCGACTCGCCATCGAGCCGATACTGGTCGCGGAACGCGCTCATCCACGCCCCGCTCCGCTTCGATGAGCGCGCGAAATAATCGCCAAAGAACAGGCCAACGGGCTTGCCCGCCGCATCGGTCACGCTCCAGACGCGCACGTCCGGGTGATAGACCGGCACGCTGCCCTCCTCGGCGAACTTCAACCCGAACAGCCGCCCTGCCGTGTAGAACGCCGCCGCGATGATCTTGTCGAGCTGCAGATATGGCTTCAACTCCGCCTCCTCGAAGGCGAAGCGCCGCTCGCGCACCTGTTCGGCATAGTGCCGCCAGTCCGAGGCGGCGACGCGGAAATTGCCGCCCTCGGACGCCACCAGCGCCTGCAGGTCGCCCTCCTCCCGCCCCGCCAGCGCCCGCGCCGGCGCCCATACCGCGTCGAGCAGTTCGGCCACCGCCTCCGGGGTCTTGGCCATCGTGTCGGCGATGCGGAAATGCGCGTAGCTTGGGAACCCCATCAGCTTGCCGCGCTCCGCCCGCAGCTTCACCGTCTCGGCGATGATCGCGCGGTTGTCCGTGGCGCCGCCGTTTTCGCCGCGGCTGGTCCAGGCCTTGAACGCCTTGTCGCGGAGGTCGCGGCGCTTCGAGAAGGTGAGGAACGGCTCGATGCTCGACCGCGACAGCGTGATGACGTGCTTCCCCGCCATGCCGCGCTCGTTGGCGGCCTCCGCCGCGGCGGCAAGCAGCGACTTCGGCAGCCCGGCGAGATCGGCCTCCGTTTCGAGGACCAGCGTGAACGCCTTCTCGTCGGCGAGCACGTTCTGGCCGAACTGCGTGCCGAGTACTGCGAGGCGCTCGTTGATCCCGGCAAGCCGCGTCTTGCCGGCCTCGTCGAGCCCGGCGCCGGCGCGGCTGAAATTGGTGTGATAGCGGTCGAGCACGCGCCGCTGCTCGGCGTCGAGCTTGAGCGTGTCGAGGCCCGCATGCACGGCGGCGATGCGGCGAAAGAGCCGGGGGTTGAGGCTGATCTCGGTTGAGTGCCGCGACAGGATCGGCGCCATCTCGCGCTCGATAGCCTGGATCGCGTCGCTGGTGTCGGCCCCGGCAAGGTTGAAGAACACCGAGGCAACGCGGTCGAGCCGCCGCCCCGCCCGCTCCAGCGCCTCGATAGTGTTGGCGAAGCTCGCCGGCTCAAGCGAGTCGGCGATCGCGGCGATCTCCGCCTTGTGCTCCGCGATGGCGGCGTCGAAGGCCGGCCGGTAGTCCTCGGGCTTCACCGCGGCGAAGGGTGGCGTCTCGAAGGCGCCGGTCCATTTCTGGAGCAAGGGATTGGTGTCGGCAACGGTCATGGCGGGGCCTCTCGGCGGAAGGGAGTTTCCGCCTCATATAAACATCGTCGTGACAATCGTGTAGCCTCGACACCTCGCGCAATCCGGGCCCGATCTCCGCCGATGCGACTTGTTGCCGTCCTCGCGATCCTGCTTTTCGGCCTTGCCCCGGCCGTCGCGGCCAATCGCTTCGCCTTCGTCGTCGGCAACGACGCCTATGTCGAGGTCAAGGGGCTGAAGAAGGCGGTCAACGACGCCCGCGCCGTCACCGAGGCGCTGACCGGGCTGGGCTTCACGGTCGATACGATCGAGAACGCCACCCGCAACCAGATGTCGCGGAAGCTCGTCGAGTTCGAGGCGAAAATCCAGCCCGGCGACACCGCCCTTTTCTTCTTCGCCGGACACGGCTTCGAGATCCGCGGCGACAATTATCTGCTGCCTGTCGACGTGCCTGGGGCCGAGGCCGGCGAAGAGGGCCTCGTCAGGGACGCCTCCTTCGCCGCAGCCGACATCATCGACCGCATCCAGGCGAAGGGTCCGGCGACCGTCATCGCCATCTTCGACGCCTGCCGCAACAATCCGTTCGACCGCCCCGGCACCCGCGCCTTCGGCGGCGACACGCGAGGCCTTGCCCGCATGGCGCCGCCTGAGGGCGTGTTCATACTGTTCTCCGCCGGCGCCAAGCAGGAGGCGCTCGACAGTCTCGGCACGGGAGATCCGGACGCCAACTCCGTGTTCACCCGCACCTTGGTCAAGTCGCTGGCGACGCCCGGCCTCTCGCTTATCCAGATCGCCAAGGAGACCCAGTCGAAGGTCAAAGCCCTCGCCGCTACCGTCAGCCACGACCAGACGCCGGCGTACTATGACCAGATCATCGGCGACTACTACCTTCGGCCGCTGAAGCCCGGCGAGAAGCCGCCTGCCGCCCCGGACGACAGCGCGCTGGCCGCCGAGGTCGCGGCCTGGAAGGCGGTCAGCAACTCCACCAACCCCGACGACCTCCGCGCCTTCATCGCCCACTTCGGCGCCCGCGGCCTCTTCGTCGCGGAAGCCGAGGAGAAGCTCGCCGCCCTGACGCCACCCGACAAGCTCGATCCCGCCGAGATCGCCGCGCGCATCGATGCCGGCATGAAACTCACGGCCCAGCCCGGCGACCCGGCCTACGCTCCCGCCTATACGCCGGTCGCCGCCGACCGGTTCGACCCAGCCGCCGCCGAGGCTGCCTGCAAGGCCGCGCGGGCCGGCGCGCCGCAGGACGCCAGGGTCGCTTTCGGCCTCGGCCGTGCCCTCGACAAAGAGGACCGGTTCACCGAGGCCCTCGCTCTCTTCGAGGAAGCGGCCAACCGCGGCAGCGCCGCCGCCGCCAATCACGCCGGCGCCATCTACTACGCCGGCGATGGCGTCACCATCGACTATGCCCGCGCCCGCATCTATTTCCAGAAGGCGCTCGCCGGCGGCTATTTCGGCAACGCCCTCCGCTACGCCCAGATGCTGGAGGGCGGTCTTGGCGGCCCCGCCGATCCCGCCCTTGCCATCTCGGCGCTTGAGCGCGCCGCCAACGCCAAAGTCGCTGAAGCCGCCTTCGATCTCGGCGTTCGCTACGACCAGGCCATCGGCGTACGCCGTGACCCGAAGGCCGCCCGTGGCTACTACCGCGAGGCCATCGACAACGGCTTCCCGGCCGCCAGCTTCATGCTCGGCGTCCTCATCGGCACCGGCCAGGGCGGCCCGGTCGACCGCAAGCAGGCTGCGGAACTGCTCCTCCAGTCGTTTTCGCTGGAAGGCCAGGCCGCCCCCAACGACGACATGCGCGGCTTCCTCCGAAAATTCGACAAGCGCGTCGTCATCGAACTCGAACGCCTGATCGCAAGCTATGGCGAGGACCCTGGCAAGATCGACGGCCGCATGGACGACAAGGCCTTCGCTGCGCTTGATGCCGCGGCGGCAAAGCTGCGCCGGAGCGCCGGCGTCGCTCCGTCGCCTTGACGCAACGCCCCATTCCCCGCAATGCAATGCGGCCCGCCGCCTGACGCCTCCCGAGGAGAACCCGATGCCCAACTGGCCCGTCCACGCGACCATCGACGGACCCATCGTCATGATCGGCTTCGGCTCCATCGGCCGCGGCACCCTCCCTCTCATCGAGCGCCACTTCCGCCACGACAAGGCCCGCATCACGGTCATCGACCCGAGCGACGCCGACCGCTCGATCTGTGAGAAGCACGGCGTCCGCTTCGTCCACCAGGCGGTGACCCGCGACAACTACCGCGAATTCCTGACCCCGCTTCTCACCGAAGGCAGCGGCCGCGGCTTCTGCGTCAATCTCTCGGTCGACACCTCGTCCCTCGACATCATGAAGCTCTGCCGCGAGCTTGGCGTCCTCTATATCGACACCGTCGTCGAGCCGTGGCCCGGCTTCTACTACGACAAGTCCGCCGGCCCCGGCGCCCGCACCAACTACGCCCTCCGCGAGACGGTCCGCGCCGAGAAGGCGCGAAGCCCCGGCGGCACCACCGCCGTCTCCTGCTGCGGCGCCAATCCCGGCATGGTCTCGTGGTTCGTCAAGCAGGCCCTCGTCAACCTCGCCAAGGACACCGAGCTGAAAGATTTCAGAGAGCCGAGCGACCAGAAGGGCTGGGCGAAGCTCGCGCGAAAACTCCGCGTCAAGGGCATCCACATTGCCGAGCGCGACACCCAGCGCGCCAAGAACCCGAAGCCGATGAACGTCTTCGTCAACACCTGGTCGGTGGAAGGTTTCCTGTCGGAGGGCATGCAGCCCGCCGAGCTCGGCTGGGGGACGCATGAGAAGTGGATGCCGGCGAACGGCCGCAAGCAGAAGGCCGGCAACAAGGCGGCGATCTATCTTCTCCAGCCCGGCGCCAACACCCGCGTCCGCTCCTGGTGCCCGACGCCCGGCCCGCAATACGGCTTCCTCGTCACCCACAACGAGTCGATCTCGATCGCCGACTACTACACCGTCCGCGAGAAGGGCGACGCGGTCTATCGCCCGACCTGCCACTACGCCTACCACCCCGCCAACGACGCCGTGCTGTCGCTCGACGAACTGTTCGGCCGTGCCGGAGTCATCCAGCCCGAGCATCACATCCTGAACGAGAACGAGATCGTCGACGGCATCGACGAGCTCGGCGTCCTCCTCTATGGCCACAAGAAGAACGCCTACTGGTACGGCTCGCAGCTCTCCATCGACGAGACCCGCGACCTCGTCCCCTACCAGAACGCCACCGGCCTCCAGGTCACCTCGGCGGTGCTCGCCGGCATGGTCTGGGCGGTGGAAAATCCGGAAGCCGGCATCGTCGAGGCCGACGAGATGGACTACCGCCGCTGCCTCGAAGTCCAGTCGCCCTATCTCGGCCCGGTCAAGGGCATCTACACCGACTGGACCCCCCTCGAAAACCGTCCCGGCTTTTTCCCCGAGGACATCGACACGAGCGACCCGTGGCAGTTCCGGAATGTGCTGGTGCGGTGACCTTCACTTGAGATCCTGAATGACGCAGATATAGGGGTTGGTCTCGCGCTGCCGGATGAGACCATTCGGAGCGAGGCGCACGATCTTGCGGCCGACCGAATCGGACTCGTTGCCGCCGATTGTCAGGGCATAGGGACCACCCTCGTCCGTGCTGGACTCCGTCACGATCGCGCAGTGCGAGGAATAGCTCTTGTGCGTTGAGGAATAAGCGTAGTCGTGCGATGAGCCGCCTCGATTGCTGTGGATGATATCGCCGACCACGGGGGCGTATTAGGCGATCGGCAGCGCCCTGAAAACGCCGAGCCCGTCCTTCTCGTTCTTGATCGCCTTCCAAACGTATTGCGAGTGCTGGGGGTTGAACAGAAACTCCTGCGC
>JBDTLN010000155.1:0-5919 GCA_039934795.1 Bauldia sp.
TCGCCAAGAGCGGCGATATCGTCACCGTCGACCCGCAGCTCGATGCAGTGGTTGCAATCAATTCTCGCAGCGGTCTGGGACGCATCGTCTCCGACGCCGCCCATGGCAGCGGTGTCTTCTTCATCACGCCGGAATCGGTGGCCGTGACGGCAACGGGAGTCCTGATCGTTGGCAACGCGACTAACATCGCTCTGGTCAAGGTCGACTATGCGACGGGGGATCGGACCGTTCTTTCCGGCCCCGGCCGCGGCGGCGGCCTTCCGGTTCAGGACCCGATCGCCCTGGCACTGACCGAGAAGTTTGCCGTGACCGGCGATCCCGATCTCGCCGCCGTCATTGCGGTCGACAGAACCAGCGGCGACCGGGCAATCGTTTCCGGCCAGGGGCTGGGAGACGGCCCGGCATTCGGCGTGCCCCTCGGCATCGTGGCGGCTTCCGATGGCCGTTACTATGTCAGCGATCCTGTCGGCTCGGCGGTATTCGCCGTCGACCCGGCCGACGGCAAGCGGACGAAGCTCAAACTCATTCCGCCGGATGGCTCGGCGGCGCTGCAGTCGCCTCTCGGCATTGCAGAGAACCGCGAGGGCAGTCTGCTCGTCACCGACGTCAAGGCACGCGCGATTTATGCGATTGATCTCAAGACCATGGCGATGCACGTCGTCTCGGATACCGCGACGGGCAGTGGCCCCGCGTTCAAACGGCCATGGGGTATCGTCGCCGGTGCCGACGGCACGATCTATTGCAGCGACTCGACGCTCGCCGCGATTGTCCGCGTCGACCCCAGGACGGGGGACCGGAGCCTGCTCCCGCTCAATTGAGGAGCTTCGCCCCGCATCACGCAATCCTCTCGACCGCATCGCCGGCCGCCGAAGATCGCTGTCGGCAGGGCAGCAATCGGTTGCTCTGACCGATTGCCGACCGTCCGTCTCCCGCTCCCTTCGCCTGACGCGACGTTGAGGCGATGAGACAAATCCCCGATAAGACCAGTGCGCTTTCGCACTGGATTCCTTTGGGCGGCAGGTAAAGCATCAACCGGGAGGAACAAAATGTCCAACCTCGCAGACCGTTGGTACTACGACATCAGCGATACGGAATGGCAGACTCAGCTGGACTCGCTGGTGCAGCGTCGTGGCGACGACCTCGTACTCCTGCGGGGAGGATCGGTCGTCACGCTCGACAAAAAGATCGGCGATTTCGATCGTGGCGATATCCTGATCAAGGGCAACAGAATTCTCGAGGTCGGCGCCGATTTGAGCGACGCCGCGGCTGACGGCAAGGCGATCGTTATCGACGTCAAAGGCATGATCGTCATCCCGGGCCTGATCGACGGTCACAAGCACTGCTGGCAGAATCAGTTCCGGGGTCTGATCGTCGACGCCTCGATCGGCGAGTATATGGCGACGGTGCATGCCGGCTTTGCCAAGGCGTACGATCCCGAGGACATGTTTGTCGGCGACATGGTGACGACGCTGGGTCTCCTCGACTGCGGCGTGACCACCGTGCTCGACTTTTCGCACAACACGCGCTCGCCGGCGCACACCGACGCTGTCTTTCGTGCCTACAAGCAAGCCGGGATTCGCGCGGTGCACGCTTCAAGCGCTCCCTCCGCGGGTACATGGGAGGAGCACTGGCCCATGGACCTCGAACGCATCCGCGACGCCTATCACGACAGCGACGGCCTCACGACGGTGCGCATGGGACTTGTCGAGATGCGCCCATGGCCACTTGAAAAGATGGTCATGCACGGCCGCGATCTTGGCCTAGCCATAACGATCGACGGCGTTTGTGGAGACATGTGCCGCGAAGTCGAGAGACTGGGCGACGCCAATCTGCTCGGCCCCGACGTGACGCTTATCCACCTGTCCGGCATCACCACCCGGGCATGGCATATGATCAAGGAGAACGGCGTCCGCGTAACGCTCGCCACGACCTCCGACGAGCAGATCGGCCTCGGCAACGGCGTCTCGCCGGTACAGGAGGCTTTGGACCTCGACATACGGCCAAGCCTCAGCAGCGACGTCGAGGTATCGCTTGCGGCGGACATGTTCACCCAGATGCGGCACGCGCTGAGCACACAGCGCATGTTGCAGACTCAAGCCACCTATGACGGCAAGATCGATCGACCCCGCTACATCACCAATCGCGACGTTCTCGAAATGTGCGTCGTGCAAGGCGCGCACGATCTCGGTCTCGGCGGCGTCACCGGCTCCCTGACCCCCGGCAAGTTCGCCGATATCGTCTGCATCGCGGCTTGGGAATTCTCCAATCTGCCGCTGAACAATGCGATCGGCACGGTCGTCCAGGGAACAGACCGCAGCACCGTTCGCCACGTTATGGTCGGTGGCCAGCCGCGAAAATGGAACGGCAAGCTCGTCGGTCAGGACATTCGCAAGCTCAGGCACGACGCCGCGGCGTCGAGGGACAAGATCGCCAAGCTGGCCGGGTTCAACTACACGCCGTGCTGCCCGTATCATCCGGTTGAAACCCCGGAACTGGCGGCGGTCGCCGACTCGCAGCGTCGGCGGCCAGTTCGTTGATCCTGCCATTTCGGAGATCGGGCCTGCGCACTACGCTGGTCCTCCGCATGCGTTCGACACTCAGGGGGACGGCTTGACCGGGAAACTCCGCTGGCATAACGAGCCGCCGTTTTTCGAGCAACGCGGCGAGGCCCTGATCGTGCGCACCGCGCCGGAGACCGATTTCTGGAACAACACCTTCTACGGCTTCAACCACCGCAACGGTCACTTCCAGGCGCGAACCGTCTCGGGTGATTTTTCCGCGGTACTGACGTTTTCCGCCGACTATCGGACGCTCTACGACCAGGCCAGCCTGATGGTCCGGGTCGATGAGTGGACCTGGCTGAAGACCGGCATCGAGTTCACCGACGGCGCGCTGCATTTTTCCGTCGTCGTGACGCGCGACGATCAGTCGGACTGGTCGGTCATGCCGTTCGCCGGCGATCGCGGAGCGCCCGTCACGCTGCGGCTCACCCGACACGCCGAGGCAATGCGCGTCGAGCTCCGGGAGGGGAGCCTGTGGCGTCTGGTGCGCCTCGCCTTCCTGCCCATGCCGGAGCAAGTCGAGGTCGGGCCGATGTGCTGCTCGCCGACCGGCGGCGGTCTTGAGGTCACCTTCAGTCGCCTCGAAATCGGCCCGCCCATTTCCCGCGAGCTTCACGCCCCGCCGGATTGATGTGCCGCAGTTTCGCGGCCATGGGTCAGCAGCGATGCAGGCCGACCGTCCACTGATCCCGCGTCAACTTTGCCGCTCTGCACGGCCGCATTTGGGGTAGGTTCCCGGCGGTAATAATCGGAGACATTGCCCAAATGGCGACGACAGCGGTGCGGCGCGCCGATTTCCTGATGGCGCTGGCCTATGCGACGGACCTCGCCACCGGCCAGTCGCGCGACTTTGCGCTGCGCGGCTGCGTGCTGGCCATGCGCCTCGCCGACCTTGCCGGCCTAGGCATCGAGGAGCGCCGCAATGTCTATCACCAGGCCCTCCTTCGCTATGTCGGCTGCAATGCCGACACCCATCTGCTTGCCGCGGCGTTCGGCGACGAAATCGCCCTGCGCCAGGACCTTGCCTACACCGACCTCGGCAATCATCACCAGCTCGTCGACGTCTTCGTCCGGGCCTTCAACCGGGTGTTCGCGGACGCGCCGCCGGAGCAGCTGGCGGGGCTCGTCGAACACGGCCTCAGCCATGCGCTGCATACCAGCGTTCCGATCCTTGCCGGCCATTGCGAGGTGGCCAAGCGCATCGGCGCGCGGCTCGGCCTCTCCGACGAACTCTGCGAGAACCTCGGCCAGATCTACGAGCGTTGGGACGGACACGGGCTGCCGCACCATCTCAAGGGCGATGACGTGAAACGTGCCGTGCGCCTCGTGGCGCTGGCGCAGGATGCGATCGTGCTCCTCGCTCTCCGCGGACCGGAGGCGATGGCGAAGACCATCGCCGAGCGGCGCGACGGCGCCTATGAGGCGGCGCTCGCCGACCTCTTCCTCGCCCATGCCGGGACGCTGGTCGAGGGCATCGACCCGGAGATTGACCGCGAGGCGATCCCTGCCCTCGAGCCGCAGCCCCATGCCGTGCTCGACGAAACGGGGTGCGAGGAAGCGTTTCTCGCCATCGCCGACATGATCGACATGCGCATGCCGTCCACCCTCGGCCATTCCCGCGCCGTCGCCGGTCTCGCCGAGGCGGCGGCGAAGCGAATGAGCCTTCCCGCCGTGGATGTCCGCAATATCCGGTGGGCTGCCTACATCCACGATCTTGGCGAGTTGTCGGTGCCGGTTTCGACCTGGCAGAGGACGGGTCCGCTGACCCCGCGAGAGGCCGATGCGGCGCGCCTGCACCCCTATCACGGCGAGCGCGCGCTTGCTGCCTTGGGCGACGCCGGTACCGGGCTCGCGGCGCTGGTCGGCTATCACCACGAGCGCCTCGACGGCAGCGGCTATCATCGCGGCGCCCGTGGCGCTGCCCTGTCGCCCGCCGCCCGCCTGCTTGCCGCCGCGGAAGCCTTCCAGACGGCCAGGGAAGCACGGCCCTATCGGCCGGCGGCGAGCGATGCGGCGACCGCGACGAAGCTGCGCGCCGCTGTCCGGGAGGGCGGGCTCGACGCCGATGCGGTCGAGGCGGTGCTCGCCGCCGCCGGCCAGCCGTCGCGCAATGCGTCGCCTTCGCGCCTCGCCGGCCTGACGCCGCGCGAGATCGAGGTGCTGCGGCTGATCGCGTCCGGCCTGACGGCAAAGGAAGCGGCCCGGCAGCTCGAGATTTCGCCAAAGACCGCCGACAACCACATCCAGAATCTCTACGCCAAGATCGGCGTCACCACCCGCGCCGGCGCCGCCCTTTACGCCCTCGAACATGGGTTGGTGCGCCGGGAATCGTCCTCCCCGTAGGGAATCGTCGTCTCCCTAGGGAGTCCTCCTCATGTGCCGGTGCGCGCGCATCGGCATCGTCCTCCTGCGGCCGGCCACAACGGCACGGCGCCAACGGAGGATTTCACCATGAACGAATTGTGTTCGAAGGGCGCGGCCGAACTGGCCGGGATGATCGCATCCCGCAAGGTCATGTCGGGCGACGTGGTCGACGCGTATCTGGCGCGCATCGAGGAGGTGAACCCGGGTCTCAACGCGATCACCGTCACCCTCGCCGATACGGCGCGGGCGGCCGCGGCCGAAATCGACCGGGCGATCGCCGCAGGCAAGCCGGTTGGGCCGCTCGCCGGCGTGCCGTTCACCGTCAAGGAGAACATCGACGTTGCCGGCTCGGCGACGACGTGGGGCGTTGCCGCCCTCAAGGGGCAGGTCGCGACAAGCGACGCGCCGATCATCGCCCGCCTCCGCGAGGCCGGGGCAATTCCGCTGGCCCGCACCAATACGCCGGACTTTGCCTGTCGCTGGGACACCACCAGCGGCGTCGCCGGCCACACCATTAATCCGTGGGACCCGGCGCGCACGCCCGGCGGTTCGTCCGGCGGCGAGGCCGTGGCGCTGGCAACCGGGATGACGCCGCTCGGCTTCGGCAATGACTTCGGCGGATCCCTGCGGGTGCCCTCGCAGATGTGCGGCACCACGGCGATCCGGCCATCGCGCGGCCGCGTCGCCGACGCCGCGGTGACAGAGCCCGGTGCCTCGCCGCCGATCGTGCTGCAGATGGCCAACAGCCAGGGGCCGATGGCCCGTCACGTCGCCGATTTGCGGCTGGCGCTCGGCATCATCAGTGCGCCCGATGCCCGCGATCCGCGCTGGGTGCCCGCGCTGCTCGAGGGGATGGCCACGACCGGCAGGCTCAAGGTCGCGGTCGTCCGCAACCCGCTCGGTGCCGGCATTGACCCGCAGGTTGCCGCCGGGGTCGACCGCGCCGCCGGCTGGCTTTCCGACGCCGGCTACGATGTCGTCGATGCCGAGCCGC
>JBDTLN010000156.1:0-5830 GCA_039934795.1 Bauldia sp.
CACCGCCACCACCAGGAACGGTCGAAATCGCTTGCCACCGTTGAGGCTCGCATAGCGCATGGCCTCTATCAAACGCGCCGGGCGGGGATACTCGCCGGTGGCCGTCGAGGCGAGCAGCGCATCGAGCAGCGCCTCGGTATCGTTTGCGACCTCGGTCAGCGATCGCTGGAAATCCTCACCGGAAACCGTCATCTGTTCTCGCCCGTCCGTGGATGGTCGCGCCAAACTTCGGTCCGGCGACCGTTTTGAGATACAAGGCTTTACCCAACCGTTCAATTGCCTCGGCCAGGGTCTGGAACATTGCCGGGCTCGCGCCTTACAATCCTGCCCCATCGTTGCAAGCCGATCGCCCGAACCATCGGAAAACACAAGGGAAAAGCTCGCACATGGCGGCGATCCTCCTAGGCACCGTCTCCCTCCTGATCTGGCTCTACCTGCTGGTCGCGCGGGGCGGTTTCTGGCGCGCGGCCGAGCGCGATGTCGCGACGCCTTCGCCGCTCGCCTGGCCGGCGGTGACCGCAATTATCCCAGCCCGTGACGAAGCGGAAACGGTTGGCGACGTGGTGGGTTCGCTCCTCCGCCAGGTTTACGAGGGGCGGTTCGCGGTCGTACTCGTTGACGACCAGAGCAGCGACGGCACCGCCGATGTCGCAAGGCGCGCAGCGGCAGAGGCGAAGGCGGCCGACCGGCTTACCGTGCTGCCGGGAGCGGCCTTGCCCGCGGGCTGGACGGGAAAGCTGTGGGCGATGAAGCAGGGTGTCGAGGCGACACGCGAAGGAGAGCCGGCGCTGCTCCTCTTCACCGACGCCGACATCGTTTACGAGCCCGACGCCCTCGCCCGCCTCGTAGCGCAGGCCGAGTTCGAAGGCCTCGTCCTCAACTCGCTGATGGTCAAGCTACGCTGCGAGAGTTTTGCCGAGCGTGCCCTGATCCCGGCCTTTGTATTCTTCTTCCAGATGCTGTTTCCTTTCGCCTGGGCGAACCGGCCGGGCCCGACCGCCGCCGCCGCCGGGGGTTGCATGCTGGTGCGGCTGCGAGCGCTCGACGCCGCCGGCGGCATCGACAGCATCCGCTCGGCGCTTATCGACGACTGCGCCCTCGCCGCCCGGCTGAAGGCACAAGGCCCGATCCGGCTCAGCCTTACCGAGCGCGTCCGAAGCATCCGCCCCTATCCGGCCGTCGACGACATCCGCCGCATGGTGTCGCGCTCCGCCTATGCCCAGCTTCGCTACTCGCCACTCCTCCTTCTCGGCACGGTGGCGGGCATGGTCCTCACCTATATCGCACCGGTGGTGCTGGCCCTGTTTGCCCATGGCCTAGTGCAGGGCCTCGGGCTGGTGACCTGGGCACTTATGGCGATCGCTTTCCAGCCAATCCTCCGGCTCTACCGGCTTTCACCGCTATGGGGCGTCTTTCTGCCGGCCATCGCCTTTGCCTACATGGTATTCACGCTCGATTCCGCCTATCAACACGCGCGGGGACGGGGAGGCATGTGGAAGGGCCGGGTTCAGGCCGGAATGTGATGACGAACGCCAGCGAATTCCGTACCGGCAAGGGCCATCGCGACGAGAACTTTCCGGTTGCGTCGCGGCTCATCCAGGCGCGTTTTCGCGCGCCGATCCTTGCCTTCTACGAGTTCGTGCGGACCGCCGACGATATCGCCGACAACCCGACGCTGAGCCCAGACGAGAAGGTCGCGCTCCTCGATCGTCTTGAGTCCGACCTCCTCGGCCACGGCGACCACAGCCCGGAGGCCGTCAGGCTCCGGCACCAGATCAAGGAACACGGGCTTTCACCCCAGCACGCCCAGGATCTCCTCACCGCATTCCGCCTCGACGCTACCAAGCGGCGCTATAGCGACTGGGACGATCTCGTCGACTACTGCCGGTATTCAGCGATGCCCGTCGGCCGGTATGTCCTCGACGTCCACGGGGAGAGCCGCTCGACCTGGGCGGCATCCGATGCGATCTGCGCGGCTCTCCAGGTGATCAACCACCTTCAGGATTGCGCCGCGGACTATCGCGATCTCGACCGGGTTTACCTGCCGCTCGATGCCCTTGGCGCCGCCGGGGTTGGCGTCGAGGCGCTTGGCGAGACGAGCGCTTCGCCGGCCCTGCGCCGCTGCATTGCCGGCCTCGCAAAACGCACGGAAGCGCTGCTCCACGAAGGCGATTCGCTGGCGGTGCAGGTGAACGACGGGCGCCTCGGCCTCGAAATATCGGTCATTTACGGCCTCGCTCTTCGCCTCACCGGCTACCTGCAGGCACGCGACCCTTTGAGCGAACGTGTGCATCTCGGCAAGGCCGGCATCGCCGGCCTCAGCCTCATTGCCATGGCGCGCGGTGCAGTGCGGCGCGTTGGGCGCCGGAGCCGCGTGCCCAGTCCGGCGGCGCGCTCATGAGCGTCGCCGTCGAGGAAGCGCCGTCGTCGGCGCAGCGTGCGTCGGGCAGCTCCTTTTATGCGGCGATGCGCATCCTGCCCCGCGCCCAGCGCGACGCGATGTTCGAGATCTATTCGTTCTGCCGCGCAGTTGACGATATCGCCGATGACGGCGGCCCGCGCGACCCGCGTCTCGAGCAACTCGGGGCATGGCGCGACGACGTCGACGGGCTCTACCGCGGTGGCACGAAGCCGCCGCATCTTGCCAATCTCGCCGACGCGATCCGCGACTTCGATCTCCGGCGCGAAGATTTCATCGCCGTCATCGACGGCATGGAGATGGATATCGTCGACACCATACGCGCGCCTGATTTTGCCATGCTCGACCTGTATTGTGATCGCGTCGCCAGCGCCGTTGGCCGCCTCAGCGTCCGTGTCTTCGGGATGGAAGAACAGCCGGGTCTTGCGCTTGCCCATCATCTCGGGCGCGCGCTGCAACTCACCAACATCCTTCGCGATCTCGACGAGGACGCCGGGATCGGCCGGCTCTACTTGCCGCGCGAGGCCTTGCGCGAGGCGGGCATCGTGTCCACCGAGCCGGCCGTCGCGCTATCGAGTCCGGCAATCGGCATCGCCTGCGCGCCCGTGGTGGCCCGCGCCGAGGGTCATTATGCCGAAGCCCGAAAGATCATGGCGGCGAGCCGGCGGGGCGCCGTTCGTGCGCCGCGAATCATGGGCGCCGCCTATCGTCTGATCCTCCGGCGCCTTGTTGCCCGAGGCTGGATGGCGCCACGCGCGCCGGTCAAGCTTCGCAAGCGGCAGTTCCTCTGGATCCTTCTCACGCACGGCTTTTGATGCCCGGCACGGTTCACGTCATCGGCGCCGGGATTGCCGGCCTCGCCGCGGCAGTGCGGCTCGCCTCGCGAGGCTCGCGGGTTGTCGTCCACGAGGCCACCAGCCAGGCCGGCGGGCGCTGCCGCTCCTATCACGATCCCGCCCTCGACATGATGATCGACAATGGCAACCACCTTGTCCTGTCGGGTAATCGTGCGGCGATGGCGTTCCTCGATACGATTGGCGCGCGCGACCGCCTTGTCGGGCCGGCGAGCGCCCGCTTCCCGTTCATCGACCTGAAGAGCGGCCGGCGGTGGACGCTGCGGCCGAACGATGGCCGGATCGGCTGGTGGATCTTCGTCCGCGACCGCCGCGTTCCCGACACTTCGGCCGGCGACTACCTGACTCTGCTCAAATTGCTGCGCGCCGGCCCCAACGCCGCGATCGGCGACGTGCTCAATTGCAGCGGTCCGCTCTACGAGCGGCTGGTCGGTCCGCTTCTTCTGGCGGCCCTCAATACGGAGCCGCCGCTCGGTTCAGCGGCGCTTGCAGCGGCAGTGATCCGCGAGACCCTTGGCGCGGGCGGCAAGAGCTATAGACCGCTCATCGCCGGCGATGGACTGTCTGCAGCCTTCGTCGACCCGGCGCTTGCTTACTTGAAAGCCAAGGGCGGTTTCATCCGCTTCGGCCAACGCCTTCGCGCAATTTCCGGCGAAGGCCAACGCGTGACGAGCCTCGATTTCGGCGATGAAAATCTACTTGTAACCCCGGAAGACGCGGTCGTTCTCGCCGTTCCGCCAGTGGTTGCAGCATCCCTTCTTCCCGGTCTCGAAACGCCCACGGAATTTCGCGCCATCCTTAACGTTCACTTTAAGGTCGAACCGCCGCATGGCATCGAACCCATCACCGGGGTGGTCAACGGCCTCGTCGAGTGGCTGTTCGCTTTTCCCGATCGGCTGTCCGTCACGATCAGTTGCGCCGACCGCCTGCTCGATACCCCGCGGGAGGATCTTGCCGCCCTGATCTGGCGGGAAGTAGCCGAGATTGCCGGCGTTGCGGCCCCTATGCCGCCATGGCAAATTGTCCGCGAAAGGCGAGCGACTTTCGCGGCCCTGCCCGCTCAAAACGCCCGGCGCCCCGGCGCGACGACCGAGTGGCAGAACCTCTTCCTCGCCGGCGACTGGACTGCCACGGGCCTCCCGGCGACCATTGAGGGGGCAATCCGCTCGGGCAACCGCGCCGCCGATCTGGTCGCTTCGCCCGGATAGACCTGGAACGACAGCCCCGTGAACGACACGACGCAAGTTATGCCTTTTGCTCTCGATCTCGGCATCTCGGCCGCCACCGATGCGCTGCTTCGCCGGCGGCAGCCCGACGGCCACTGGGTGTTCGAGCTTGAGGCCGACGCGACCATTCCCGCCGAATATGTCCTCCTCCGTCACTATCTCGGCGAGCCCGTCGATGCGGCTCTCGAAGCCAAGATCGCGGCCTATCTCCGTCGCATCCAGGGCGAGCACAACGGCTGGCCGCTTTTCCACGCCGGCGACTTCGACATGAGCGCCAGCGTCAAGGCCTACTTCGCGCTGAAGATGATAGGCGACGATCCGGAAGCGCCGCATATGCGCAAGGCGCGAGAGGCGATCCGCAAACGGGGCGGCGCCGCGGCGAGCAACGTTTTCACGCGGCTTATGCTGGCGCTATTCGGCGTCATGTCGTGGCAGGCGGCACCGGTAATGCCGGTCGAAATCGTGCTTCTGCCGCGCTGGTTCCCGTTCCACCTCTCCAAGATCTCATACTGGGCGCGCACCGTCATTGTCCCGCTCCTTGTCCTGCAGGCCTTGAAGCCGAGGGCGCGGAACCCGAAAGGCGTCGGCATCGACGAGCTTTTCCTCCAGCCGCCGCAAAGCATCGGGCCGCCGGCCAAGGCGGCGCATCAGAAATGGTCATGGTTCCTGCTCTTCCGCGCTCTTGATGGCGTTTTGCGCTTTATTGAGCCGATGATGCCGAAACGGCTTCGGAAGCGCGCCATCGACCAGGCGAACGCTTTCGTGACGGAGCGGCTCAACGGCGAGGATGGACTCGGCGCGATTTTCCCGGCGATGGCCAATTCGGTCATGATGTACGACGTTCTCGGTTATCCGCGCGATCATCCCGACTATGTGACGGCCCGCGGGTCGCTCGAGAAGCTCCTGGTCATCAAGCCGGACGAGGCCTATTGCCAGCCTTGCGTCTCGCCGGTCTGGGACACGGCGCTCACCTGCCACGCGCTCCTCGAAGTCGGCACAGAGCCGGCGGTCGGCGCCGCCGTCGACGGGCTGAAATGGCTGGAGCCATTACAGGTGCTTGACCTCAAGGGCGACTGGGCAGTCAGCCGCCCCGACGCACGGCCGGGCGGGTGGGCCTTCCAGTACGCCAACCCGCACTATCCCGATCTCGACGATACCGCTGTCGTGGTGATGGCCATGGACCGGGCGCAACGCAAGATCGGCGACCGGCGCTTTGCCACGCCGATCGCGCGCGGCCGCGAATGGCTCGATGGCCTGCAAAGCAAGAACGGCGGCTGGGGCGCCTTCGACGCCGACAACAACCACCTCTATCTCAACAACATCCCGTTTTC
>JBDTLN010000157.1:0-5773 GCA_039934795.1 Bauldia sp.
GCACATCGCCCTGGTCAAAATCGCCGACATCCGGGTCGACGGTCACGACCGTGGCGCCACGCAAGAGTATCCGCGCGTCGGGACTGGCGGCCGCCAGCCGCTCGCCCAGCGCCGCCCATTCGGCAGGGCTTTGTTCGTAGTAGGCGCGGACCTTTCCTTGCGCACTCATCCGGTCTCTCCCGAGACGTTTGTTCTCGACCCCGCCGGCCCGGGCCGGGAGGGTCAATTCCTTCGCATTCTTAGGAAATTCGTCCCGGCGAGGCTAGCGGGCCTGATCGAGGAGGCGCTTCATCTCGAGAAGCTCGGAAAGCGTCGCCTGGAGTTGCTGCACCTCGTCGCCGGCGAGCAACGGCCCACCACCGGGGCCGTCCCCGACCGCGCCGTGCTCCTCCTGCATCAGGCGCCCGACAAAACGGCGCGCATGGCCAAAGGCGCCGCCGTTCTCGCCCTCGCCGTGCGGCGCATGGTCGCCGTTCTCCACGACCGCACCGCCGTTTTCGCCGAAATGCCGCTCGTCACCGTCATCGGACTGGTAGCCAGAGCTGGCAATCTCATCTTCGAGAAGCTCGGCCGACTCACCGCGCGGAATGCCGCTTAGGGCAACTGATTCGCCACGCCCGGCGCCGATGACGAAGCGCGAGCCCTGTTCCTTGAGGATGCGCTGGACGCCCTTGATCGTATAGCCCTCGCCGTAGAGGAGATGGCGTATGCCGCGCAGCAGGTCGATGTCGTCGGGTCGGTAATAGCGCCGGCCGCCGCCGCGCTTCATGGGCTTGATCTGCGCGAAGCGTGTCTCCCAAAAACGGAGCACATGCTGCGGAAGGTTCAAATCCTCCGCAACTTCGCTGATCGTTCTGAACGCGTCAGGCCCCTTGGACACCGCTTTTCCAACTAGACGCTAACTGCTGGCACTCCCCGCCCCGGCCCCGTCAACGAGCGCCGAGTTGATCCGCTGCTTGAGCACGTTGCTCGGCTTGAACACCATAACCCGCCGTGGCGAGATCGGCACTTCTTCACCGGTCTTCGGGTTGCGCCCGACGCGCTCGCCCTTCTTGCGCACGACAAACGATCCGAACGACGACAACTTTACGGACTCGCCCCGCACAATCGAAGAGCAAATTTCGTCGAGCACCAACTCGACAAGATCGGCCGATTCTGTCCGCGACAAGCCTACCTTCTGGTAAACCGCCTCGCACAGGTCGGCTCGCGTCACCGTCTTGCCGCCCATGGCCTAGACCCCAAGTCGATGGTGGCGCCGCGATTTCTCGCTAATCAAACCAATGCGATAGCGTATTGCCTCGCCATCCGAGAATCAACTGAATCCAATGGACAATCTCGACAGCCGGCGAAACGCTACCAGCGCAGTAGCACCGAGCCCCAGGTGAAGCCGCCACCCATCGCTTCCAGAAGCAGCAGGTCGCCGCGTTTGATGCGGCCGTCCTGATGAGCTTCGGCGAGGGCCAGTGGAATCGATGCGGCCGACGTGTTGCCGTGGTGGCCGACCGTGCGGATTACCTTCTCCAGCGGAATGCCGAGCTTCCTGGCGCTCGCTTCGATGATCCGGATATTGGCCTGATGCGGTACGAACCAGTCGATGTCGCTGGCCGTGAAGCCGGTGGCGCTAAACGCATCCTCGATGACGTCGGTGATCATGGCGACGGCGTGCTTGAAGACGTCACGCCCTTCCATGCGCAAGTGCCCGACGGTGCCGGTCGAGGACGGTCCACCATCGACATAGAGCTTGTCCTTGAAGCGCCCGTCGGAGCGAAGCTTGGCGCTGAGGATGCCGCGGTCGGCCCGGTCGCCGGTGCCCGCCTCGCCCGAAAGCACTACCGCCCCGGCGCCGTCGCCGAACAGCACGCAGGTCGTGCGGTCGGTCCAGTCGAGGATGCGCGAAAAGGTCTCCGCTCCGATAACCAGGACCTTCCTCGCCTGTCCTGCCTTGATCATGGCGTCGGCGGTGGTCAGCGCGTAGACGAAGCCGGAGCAGACCGCCTGCAGGTCGAACGCCGCGCCGTGCGTCATGCCAAGCTTTGCCTGGATCGCAACGGCTGACGCCGGGAACGTGTTGTCGGGCGTCGCCGTGGCGAGAATCACCAGGTCGATGTCGGCCACCGTCAGATCGGCGTCGGCGAGGGCCAGCCGAGCGGCCGCGGCGCCAAGGTCCGACGTCAGCTCGCCGTCGGCGGCGACGCGGCGCTCGTTGATGCCGGTGCGCTGGACGATCCACTCGTTTGTGGTGTCGACCATTTTCGACAGCGCTTCGTTGGTCAGGATCTTGCTGGGCAGATACATGCCGCTGCCGAGGACGACGGACCGCAACTGATTCACATGGCCCCCGTCTTGACCGCAACCGGCGCATCTTCCGACAGGCGAGCCGGGTGCTGCTCGGCGAGGTCGTGGTTGATCTTCTTCATCAATTCGTTGCGCACCATGGAATGGCCGAGTTCGATCGCTGCCGCGAAGCCCTCGGCATCCGTGCCGCCATGGCTCTTGACGACGATGCCGTTCAGACCGAGGAACACGCCGCCATTGACCCGACGCGGGTCCATCTTCGCGCGCAAGTGTTCGAAGGCATCGCGGGCCAGCAAATAGCCGATGCGCGCAAACAGCGTCCGGCTCATCGCCGCTCGCAAATAGCCGGAGAGCTGCTTGGCGGTGCCTTCCGCCGTCTTCAGCGCGATGTTGCCGGCGAAACCTTCCGTGACCACGACATCGACCGTGCCCTTGCCGATATCGTCGCCCTCGACGAAGCCGACATAGTCAAGCGTCGCGATGCCGGCGTCCCTGAGCATCTGGCCGGCCGCCTTGATCGGCTCCAGTCCCTTGACCTCTTCGACGCCGATATTGAGCAGGCCGACGGTCGGCCGCTCGATGTCGAGGACGGCTCGCGCCATGGCGCCGCCCATCAGGGCGAAATCGAACAGGTTGTCGGCGTCGGCACCGATACTTGCGCCGACGTCGAGGACAACGCTTTCACCGCGGAGAGTAGGCCACAGGGCGGCGATGGCTGGGCGATCGATCCCGGGAATGGTGCGGAGGCAGAATTTCGACATCGCCATCAGTGCGCCGGTATTACCCGCCGAAACGGCAAAGTCGGCCTCGTGCTTCTTCACCGCCTCGACCGCCCGCCACATGCTTGAGCGCCAGCGGCCATGGCGGAGCGCCTGGCTCGGCTTCTCGTCCATTTTGACGGCGATGTCGGTATGCTCGAATTGCGATGCATCGCGAACCCGCGGATAGCGGTCGAGCAGCGGCAGGACGACCTTCTGGTCGCCAAAAAGCCTGAAGCGCAAATCGGGCCGGCGGATGAGGGCCAGTTCGGCCCCCGGGATCACCACGGCCGGTCCGTCGTCGCCGCCCATGACATCCAGCGAAGTGGTGACGGTCGCCGCCATTCAGATTCCGGTCAGTCCCTTGGCCGGTATGGCCCGCCGGCGCCCGGCTTTGCGCGCCGCGGCGCGAGGCGAAGATACCCGTTTCCCTTGGTGAGACAAACGCATTTTGCCTGTCTTATAGGCTATCGCGGATTGCCGGAATCGCGCCCCAAGCCGGCTAGCGCGGCAAACGGGGAATCAGCCGATTGGTCTTCCGGGTCAGTGGCTTCCGGTGATAACTCGGCACCCGGCGCGCGCGGATACGGGTCGATCGCCAGGACGAATTGCTCGGTCACGAGAGCGCCGAGGTCGAGCGTTGGCCCGGTCAGCACCTCGGGTTGGTCGAGATCGCCCGAATCGAGCTCGATTTCGATTCCCGGCTTTGCCCGCGCCACGGCTTCGCCACCTTGCGCAAAGCGAACGGAAAAGTCCTCGTCGATCGTCTGGTCGACGGGAACGAGGCTGACCACGCAGGTCTGCTCGATCTCGGCGTGAACATGACCCTCCGCCAGAACCCCTGTCCGTCCCTTCGCGGTCAGCCGGACCTCCGCCGTCAGCGACTTCACCTCCGGCAGTCCCAGCGCGGTGGCGAGAGCGGTTCGCTCGGCGGCGTTGGCCTCGACGCTGACAACGATGCCACCCTCCCCGACTTCGGAGAGATGCAGGGGACGGGAAAGAAGCGGCGCTTGGCTCAAGGGGATGTCTCCGCAGCGGCGAAGGCGGCGGGATCCGGCAACGCGAACCGGCCGACGGCCAGCTTGTCCGGCTCCTCGGCCTGGAGGGCGCGCGAGGCGGCGACGGCATAGTATGCCAAGGGATCGGCGCCATCCGTCCGACCGCCGTCAGGCCAGACGTTCCGGGCGATCGCCGGGGCAAGCTCGGCCGCATCCCCCGCCAGCAGCCCGGGCTCGTATGCGGCGGCGCGGCCGTAAAAGCTTTCGCCGATCTTGCGCATCCGTTTCGGAACGCTGAGGTCGCCGACGCCCATCTCGCGCAGCGATCGGTCCATATCCTCGCAGAAGAGATCGAACGCTTGCTGGCCGCTCGCCTCCGCGGAGGAGGACGTGCCCCGGAGACGGCGCAGGACCAGGAGCATGTGAAGGATGACCATCTCGAAGCGGCCCTCAATCGTATCGGGGACGCCGAGCACGGCATAGAATCCGGGCGCACGGGCCTGCGCCACGATAGCGCCGTAAAGGGCGGCTGGATTGCCGCCACCCAGGCGCCGCTTCTGAAAAAGGCCGCCTAACATCTGTCGATTCTCCTCGCCTGGCGGCGCTGCCGGGCCACGCTGTACAACGGTATTTGCAAGTTGGCCTAGCTCACGCTAGGGGAAAAGCCAAGATTGGCGGAGTTGACCGAATGACCAAGGAAGCGGACCGCACGATGGGCGCGAAGCTGGAACGGGCAACTTGGCTGACAGCCGCCGTCGCGGTTGCCGTTCTCGGGCTTTCGGCCTGCACGGGCGCCGAGGGCCGGGGACCTCTCGCCGGCATGAGCAGGACCACCCAGCACGGCTATGTGGTGCCGGAGATGGCGCTTGAACAGATCCCGCCGGGATCGAGCCGGGACCAGGTGTTGATCGCCCTCGGCACACCCTCCACCACCGCGACCTTCGGTGGCGAGGTGTTCTACTACATCAGCCAGACGCGCCATCAATCGGCGGCATTCCTTGAGCCTAAGATCGTCGAACAGAAGGTACTGGCCGTCTACTTTACGCCCAAGGAACGCGTCGAACGCGTCGCCAACTACGGTATGAAGGACGGCAGGGTTTTCGACTTCGCGCGCGGCGTGACGCCGACCGGAGGCGCTGACCAGAATTTCCTGCAACAGATCCTCAGCGGCGTCGTCGGCATCGGTTCGAAGCCGTTCTAGGCGAGAAACCAGAACCAAAACAAAGGCCCCGCGGATCGCTCCGCGGGGCCTTTGTTTTATCCGATGCCGCCCGGCTAGTGCGCGAGGACCGCGAGCAGCAGGAGCGCCACGATGTTGGTGATCTTGATCATCGGGTTGACGGCCGGGCCGGCGGTGTCCTTGTAGGGGTCGCCGACGGTGTCGCCGGTAACCGCTGCCTTGTGGGCTTCCGAGCCCTTGCCGCCGTAGTTGCCGTCCTCGATGTACTTCTTGGCATTGTCCCAGGCGCCGCCGCCGGCGGTCATCGAGATGGCGACGAAGAGGCCGTTCACGATAACGCCGAGGAGCATCGCGCCGAGCGCCGAGAACGCGGCTCCCTTGCCGGCAATCCAGTCAATAACAAAGAAGCCAACGATGGGCGAAAGCACCGGCAGGAGCGAGGGGACGATCATCTCGCGGATGGCGGCGCGGGTGAGCAGATCGACCGCCCTGCCGTAGTCCGGCTTGTCGGTGCCCTGCATGATGCCCGGCTTCTCGCGGAA
>JBDTLN010000158.1:0-5768 GCA_039934795.1 Bauldia sp.
GATATAGGCCATGGTCAGGGCGCAGAGATTGGCCGTGGCGATGATGGCAAGGTTCAAACCGCCGGCGAGCAGCGTGATCATCATGGCCAGCGACAGGATGCCGAGCTCCGGCATCTGCAGCGCCATCGAGCGGAGCGCCGCGGTCGAGAAGAAATTCTCGCCGATGACCAGAGTGAAGACGACAATGAGGGCGACAAGCAGCGCACCGAGCCCGGTATTGGTGCCGGAGACGGTGAAGCGCCGGCGTGGCGCGGCAAGGGTCGGGGCGCGGTCGCTCATGCCCGGGCCTTTCGCTCGCGGCTGATGCGCATGGCGGTGACCGCGGTCGCCGAGACCGAGACGAGGATGATCAGGCCGGTGAAGAACTGCGAGTAGTAGGAGGAGACGCCCATCAGCACGAGGCCGTTCTGCATGATGGCGAGAAGCGCCAGGCCGAGGATCGTTCCGAACACCGTGCCGACGCCGCCGAGGAGGCTGGCGCCGCCGAGCACCACGGCGGCGAGCACGTCGAGCTCCTTGCCGACGAGCACGGTCGGCGCCACCGACTGGGCGAGCTGCGCCTGGACCAGCGAGGCGATGCCGGCGATGAAGCCCATATAGCCGTAGACGATGAGGTGCAGGCGGAAGAGGTTGAAGCCGAGCCGCTGGGAAGCGTCGGGATTGCCGCCCATGGCGTAGATCTGGCGGCCGGTGGTCGTCCGGTTGAGGAGGAACCAGGTCAGGATAAATACGACAACCAGGGTCAGGATCTGGAAATTGAGGGCGTAGGGAATCTGGTCGGCATCGACATATTCGAACCACCAGATGCCGGCCGAGAACCAGTCGGGCAGCGAGTAGAGGTACCGGCCCTTGGTGAAGAACATCAGGATGCCGAAATAGATGTTCAGCGTCGCAATGGTGACGATGATGCTCTTGATCTTGAAGACATAGATGCAGACGGCATTGAAGAAGCCGCAGAGAATGCCGATGCCGCAGGCGATGACAAAGACGGTCAGCCAGTTGCCGCCATACTGGAGCGCCACGGACATTGCGACATATTGCGCCACTGTCGCGGTCGCGGTGAACGAGATGTCGATGCCGCCGGCGACGAGCACAACGAGCAGCCCGGCGCAGAGCACACCGATGAAGGCGTTCGAGGTGAGCAGGTCGAAGAAATTCTGAAACGTGAAGAAGCTGTCGGTAACCGTCGACAGGATGACGCACAGTAGCAGGACGACGAGCAGCAGCCAGAATTCGTGACTGCGACGGAACCGGGCGAACCACTCACGCATTGACCGCCGCCATCAGTTCGGCTTCCGAGCTCTTGAACGGGATGCGCTCGTCGGTGATCCGTCCGGCGCGCATCACCAGCACGCGGTGGCTGTGATAGAGCACCTCCGGAATCTCGTCGGAGATCATGATCACGGCGACGCCTTCGCCGGCGAGGCGCCGGACGATCTCGTAGATGCCGTCCTTGGCGCTGATGTCGACGCCGACCGTCGGGCTGTCGAGGATGAGGACGCGGGGCTTGCGCGCCATCCACTTGGCGACGACGACGCGCTGCTGGTTGCCGCCCGACAGCGTCTTCACCGGGTTCTCGGGATTGGCGACCTTGATGGCGAGATCGCGGATCCATTCCGTGACGGTCCGGTCGCGGGCGGCCTGCGGAATGAGATTGAGGGGCCCGGCCAGCTCGTCGAGCACGGTGATGACGATGTTGGCGGCGACGGATTGTTCCAGTATGAGGCCAAGCTTCAGCCGATCCTCTGGCACATAGGCGATGCCGCGGTCGACGGCGTCGCGCACGCCGGTGAATTTGACCGGCCCGCCGGCGAGCGAGATCGTGCCCGAATCCGGCTGGGTCATGCCGAACAGCGACAGCGCCAGTTCGGTCCGGCCGGAGCCGAGAAGCCCGGTGATGCCGAGAATTTCGCCGGCATGGACGTCGAAGGTGATGTCCTCGTACTCGCCCTCGCGGGTGAGGTTCCGCGCCGACAGCGCGACCGGGAGCTTTCGCACCTCGATCTCGCGCAATTCGTAGGTGAATTCCTTGCCGGTCATCAGGTGGGCGAGCTTCTTGTCGTTCATCTCGGCGGCAGGGAAGGTGCCGATCTTGTGGCCGTCGCGGAGCACCGTGACGCGCTCGGCGACTTCCATCACCTCGTTGAGCCGGTGCGAGACGAACAGCGTGGCAATGCCCTTGGCCTTGAGGTCGCGGACCAGCGCCAGCAGCGCATCGACCTCGTGGCGGGTGAGCGAGGAGGTCGGCTCGTCCATGATCACCAGGCGCGCATCGTGGGCCATGGCGCGGCAGATGGCGACAAGCTGGCGGCTGGCGATCGAGAGGTCGGCGACTTTGGCGCGCAGGTCGAGGGCGACGTCGATGCGCGCCATTGCCTTGCGGGCGACATCGTCGATCCTCGCCCAGTCGACGAAGCGCGGCCGGCCGGCGTAGTTGCCGATGGCGATGTTCTCGGCGACCGTCAGGTTGGGGAAGAGGGACAGGTCCTGGTAGATGACCTGGATGCCGAGGCGGGTGCTCTCGCCGGGCGTCAGATGGGTGAATTTCTGGCCGGCGATGGCGATGCTGCCGCCCGCGTCCGGCGTCTCGACGCCGGAAATGATCTTGATCAGCGTCGACTTGCCGGAGCCGTTCTCGCCGACGAGGCAATGAATCTCGCCCTCATCGAGGGAGAAATCGACATCGCGGAGCGCCTGTACACCGAAGAACGTCTTCGAGATGTGGCTGAGTTCAAGGAACGCGGCCATTGCCCCCGCACCGGCAAGAAGTCAGGAGGAAGCGCATCCGGGCCGGTCGGCCCGGATGCGCGTCAGGTGAAATGGCCTAGAGGCCCTGGGCGATGAAGCTGTCGACGGTGTCCTTGTTGATGTCCATGATCTTGTCGACCTTGATCAACTTGTTCGGGACATCGACCACCGCCTTGCCGAGGCCGGGGATCTCGATGCCATCGACGATTTCCTTGCCGTCGAGCATCAGCTTGGCGACCGCAACCATGGCGTAGCCGGCATCGACCGGGTTCCAGAGGTACGCGGCGCGGATGCTGCCGTCCATGAGGAGAGGCTTGGCCTGCGAGGGCAGCGCCGTGCCGACCAGCGCGATCTTCTTGCTGAGCCGCTTCTCGCGCAGCGCGTTGCCGCCGCCGATCGGGCCGTTCGAGCCGAAGGCGATGATGCCCTTGAGGTTCGGGTAGGCCTTGATGACGTCGAGCGTGGTCTTGTAGGCGGTGTCGATTTCGTCAGCGCCCGGGAACCGGTCGGTGGCCAGCGTCATCTTCGGATACTTGGCCTTCTGGTAGGCGATGGCCGCGTCCGCCCACAGGTTGTGCAGCGGCGTCGTCAGGGTGCCGACATAGACGACGTATTCGCCCTCGCCGCCCATCTCCTGGGCAAGCTTCTCCATCTGCACTTCGCCGAACTTGACCGAGTCGATCAGTTCGACGTTCCAGTCGCGGCCGGCCTGCTCGGGGCCTTCATGGGTGATGACCTTGATGCCGGCTTCCTGGGCGCGCTTCAGCACCGGCTCGGTGACCTTCACGTCGAGCGGCACCAGGCCGATGACGGTGACCTTCTTGGCGATCAGGTCCTCGAGCAGCTTCACCTGCTGGGCCGGATCGACGTTGGCCGGACCGACCATCGAAGCATCGATGCCGAATTCCTTGCCGGCCTTCACCACGCCGGTCTCCAGCGCGTTGAACCACGGAATGCCGGCGATCTTGACGACCACGACCATGCTCGGGTCGGCGGCAAAAGCGACATTGGCCGGCAGGCCGATCGCGGCGGCAATCGCCGCGGCGCCCATCAGTTTCAGTGCTACGCGTCTGTTCATTGTTTCACTCCCATTTTCTGGTTCAGGCAGGTGCTGGATCCGTCGTTCCGCCCCTCGCGGGCCGGCGACATGGCCGCCCGCTGCGAGCATCCCGGGTCTGGTTCGGAGAGATTGGAAAGAGCGTGCCGGCGGACGCCGGAATGCCGCTCTTCGCCGATCTTCCTCCCAAAAGATCGCTCGCTCGCGGTCGCGGACAGGGGGGGAAGCTAACCCCTTCCAGTGCAAACGACAACCGAACAGCGAAACTGGAACCGGCACGGGAAAAATATCACGCGTCGGCGTGAATGATTTCGAGGTCGGGCAGCCCCCAGCACTGCACACCCATATCGGCGGCCATCGCCGCAAGGCCCTCGGTCTCGATCTCGCCCCGCCCCCAAACCGGATGGACATCCCGGATATGCGGGCTCGGCAGGCCATAGCGAAACGGCGGAAAGACCAGCCCGTCCCGGTGGAGGTCGGCGCGCACAAGGAGCATCGTGCCGCCGACAGAATCCAGCCGAACCCGACCGGCGCCGCGGAAATCGGAGAGGAGGCGCTGCCCGCCCTCGGCCCAGGCGTTGCGGTCGAAGGCCGGCGCGCCCGGCACCGTCACGCAGAGCGGGTGGACGATATCGCCGCCGTTCTCCAGCAACCGCCGCACGATGTCGGGCGGATAGTCGATCACATCGACATCGATCCACAGCACCCAGTCCTCGTCGGCGAGGGCGCGCATGAGCAATGTGTTGCGCGACCGTGCCAGAATGCCGCGGCGGACGAGCTGATACGCCGGCGCCCAGCGCGGCACCCCTGGCGGCATGCGGAAACCGAAATCGCGGCGGATGACGGTTGTCGCCGTTGCCCGTGCGTCGAGGCGTGGCCGCAGGGCGCCAAGCTTCGCCCAGGTCTCGTCGCGGCTGTCGCCCTCGATGAGGCCGATCGACAGGCGCTCTCGCGGCCAGTCCAGCGCCTCGATCAAGGCGACGTAGCGGTCGAGATGACGGCTCGCATCCTTGACGGGGGTCAGGATGAGGAGGGAGGGGGTGGCGGGTTCCACGGCTTCGCCGGCCATCTCGCACCTTCTGCGCTTGACTTATCGAGGGGATCGTCGACGGATGCGGAGCCGACAGTCCTTTAAAGACGCGGTTCCGGTCAACCGATAGCGAGCGCCGCTCCGCGATGGACGATCCAGCAAAGGCCGACGGGCCGGCGGAACCCGGCCCTGTAGCAAGCGCGATTTCGGCAGATGCGATCCGCCGGCGCGGCGCCGAGATCGCGGCGCGCCGGCGCGCGCAGCCCGTCTCCGGCCGCGGCATCGTCATCGTCGCGGGCGGCGCCCGCATCTTTGTCAATGCGTATGTGCTCCTGGCAGTGCTCCGCAAGACCATCGATTGCCGCCTGCCGGTCGAGCTCTGGCACTTCGGTCCGGGCGAGATTTCAGGTTCGATGGCGGCGGCGCTGGACGGGCTCGACGTAACGCTCGTCGATGCCGAAGCCATGCTCGCCGGCAGCGACTATCGGGTCGAGGACGGCTGGCAACTGAAGCCATTCGCAGCGCTTTGGTCGCGTTTCGCCGAGGTGCTGCTGCTCGACGCCGACCAGGTTGCAGTGAAGGACCCCACGGCCGCGTTCGAATGGCCGTCCTGGCGGGGGACGGGCGCGGTCTTCTGGCCCGACATCGTCGATCTCTCGGCGGCGAACCCGGTATGGGCGGCGCTCGGTCTTCCGCCGGAAACGGTGACCTCCTTCGAGAGCGGCCAGATGCTCCTCGACAAGGGCCGCCACCTCGAAGCCCTTGCGACGACGGTGGCGCTCAACGAACGCGCTGCCGAACTCTACCGCCTGATCTACGGCGACAAGGACACCTTCCTCCTCGGCTGGCGGCTGACCGGCTCGGTCTACACACTGATGCCACACCGCCCCTTCGTCGACGAGCGCGCCCTCATCCAGCGTGACGTTGACGGGG
>JBDTLN010000159.1:0-5750 GCA_039934795.1 Bauldia sp.
TGTAAGCGTCGCGATCATGGAGGATGGGCGCACGTCGGCTCAGCGTCGAGAGCCGCGGCTGTATGGTTTGGGCGCTCAACTATTCGCCATTTGGCGCCTTCGAATGTTTGTTGACCATAAAAAACAAGTTGAGTTTGGATAACAAACCGACTTTTATCCAAAAGAAACGGATCAGCACTGGGGCGGGCCGACGTGGCGCGGGCCGGTGTGTGGTGACTGAAACCGCCAGCCTACGATTGGAAAAAGCGGCGGAACCCAACGCTCAAAAGGGAGGAACGAACATGAGTGACAACGACAAGCCGGTCGCAGACCGACGCAATTTCCTGAAGACGTCCATGCTCGGCACGGTGGCCCTGGCAGCCACATCGGCCGGATTGTTCGGCAAGGTCGACATATCGACCGGCGCAGTCGGTGTTTCGGCGGCCCGGGCCGCGGACACGCGGTACAAGATGGCTTTCATCCAATGGCAACCGCACACCGTGCCGGCGGCGTGGTCGAAGGGGATCGAGGATGTCCTCAAGCCGCAACAGGTCATCGACTACGAACTGCTCGACGGCCAGAACAAGGTCGAGGTGCAGGCGAGCCTGATGGACACGCTGATCAACCAGGGCGCCTCGGTGATCTTCCTGCAGCCGATCGACTCGGTGGCGCTCGCTCCCTCCATCGCCAAGGCGAAGCGGGCGGGGATTTCCGTGATTACACTGAACATCGATGCTACCGAACCGCACGCCGCCCACGTCGAGATGAACCACTATTTCGGCGCGATGGACATCGCCAAGACGCTCGGCGACGCGATGGGCGGCAAGGGCAAGGTCGCCATTCTCAACGCGCCTCCCGGCATCATCATTCGCGACCAGCGCACCAACGGCTTCGTCGACGGATTGAAGAAGCACCATCCCGATATCCAGGTCGTCGCCGACCAGGTTGCCGACTGGGACCGCAAGAAGGCGCAGGACGTCCTCACCACGATCCTCGCCGCAAACCCGGACCTCGGCGGCGTTTATGGCGTCAACGACTCGATGGCGCTCGGTGCCGTCGATGTGGCCAAGGACAAGGGCATGATCGGCAAGCTGGTCATCTTCGGCAATGACGGGGAGATCGCTGCGCTCGAATCGATCGAGGCGGGCGAACTGACCGGCACCCAGTACACCGATGTGTATCAGCAGGGCCGCCTTGCCGCTGCCGCGGCAACCGTGCTCGCCACCGGCGGAGTGCCGGCGACGGCATTCAGCCAGCAGAGCCATTTGCTGATGCCTTATGTCATCGCCACCAAGGAAAACGTGGGCTCGATCCAGCCCGCCCAGCGCTGGTAGGCTGCAGGGCCTCGGCGCCGATCGTGCCGAGGCCCCTTCTTTCGGCAGACCGATTGCAGTGACCATCCGTCCAGCCACCGTCGCGCTAACCCTGTTCTTTGCGGCCACGATCGTCTTCTTCTCGGTCAGCGCACCGCGCTTTGCCACGGCCACGAATTTCGAGAACCTGATGTCAGGCTTCTCGTTCGTCGCCATCCTGGCGATGGGTCAGGCCTTTCCGATTCTGGTCCGCGGCATCGATCTGTCGATCGGCGCGATCGTCGGGCTGGTGGGCATGGTCGTGTTCGACCTGTCGCTGATCTTCCACATCCCCGGCTATTTGATTCTTCCGTCGGCTTTGATCGTCGGGGCGCTGGCCGGCGCCCTTAACGGCGCCCTGATTGTCTTCCTGAGGCTGCAGCCGTTCATCGCGACTCTCGCCACGCTCGCCGCCTATCGCGGCCTCACCTACACGATTTCGGGGCGCCAGCTGGTGTCTGGCCTGATGACGACGCCCGTCAAGGACCGCTGGATCGTAGGGATCGAGAACTATTTCGACGTCGGTGGCTGGCTTGGCATCGGCAAGCTCTTCCCGCTGCCCTGGTTTCCGCTCTCCTTCTTCCTGATGCTGGCCCTGTTCGCCGTTCTGCAGACCCTCCTCCTCACCACCCGCCTCGGGCGCGACCTCTATACGGTCGGGGGGAATCAGGAGGCGGCGCGTCTTGCCGGGATCAACACGCGGCGTGTCGTCATCTTCGCCTATGCGGTTTCCGGCGTCTGCGCGGCGATCACCGCGCTGATCATGGTTGCGCGCTTCACCACCGCGACCGAGGCCCTCGGCAATGGCATGGAGCTGACTGCCATCGCCGCGGCGGTCATCGGCGGAGTGAGCCTGGCGGGCGGGGCCGGCACGCTGTTCGGGCCGATCATCGGCGCCTTTCTGCTCGGCGCGGTCCTCCTCGGACTGACGCTGCAGGGCGTGCCGCAATTCGTGCAGCAGATCATCACCGGCGGCATCCTCCTCGCCGCCGTCGGCTACGACCGGCTTCTGCTGCTGAGACGCCGGCGGCGACTTGCCACCGACGTCACTGTGGCCGCCTGACATGACCGGCGTGCCTCTCATCCGCGGCATCGGCCTCACCAAGGTCTACGGCAACCTGGTGGCGCTGCAGGACGCCGACTTCGCGGTGATGGCCGGCGAGGTGCGGGCGCTCATCGGCTCCAACGGCGCCGGCAAGTCGACGCTCATCAAGGTCCTGACCGGCGCGATCGCGCCGACTTCGGGTCGTATCGAGATCGGCGGCGTCGCGGCGCCGCTCGGTGACCCTCGGGAGATGATCCGACGCGGGGTCGCGTGCATCTACCAGCATTCGAACCTGGCGCCGGCCATGTCGGTGCTCGACAACATCTTCCTCGGAAGGCAACCGACGCATCGCTTCGGGTTCGTCGACGCCAGGCGCCAGCGACGCGAGGCGATGGACCTTCTCGCCAGGCACGAAATCGACCTCGACCTCAGCGCCACCGTCGCCAACCTGCCGACCGTCAAGCAGAAGGAGGTCGAGATCCTGAAGGCGCTGGCGCTCGATGCGCGCGTCATCCTGATGGACGAGCCGACCGGCTGGCTCGCGGCTTCGGAGGTGGCGAAGCTCCACGCCACCATCCGCGCGCTCAAATCGCGCGGCGTCGGCATCGTCTACATCAGCCACGTCCTCGACGAGATTTTCGCCGTCTGCGGCACGATGACGATCATGCGCGACGCGCGGGTGATTGCCGAGAGCGCGGTCGCCGACACCGACCGGTCGAGGGTCGTCCATTTGATGGTCGGCGAGAAGCTGGCGCGCGAGTCAGAGCAGGCGGCGCACCACAAGCGCCAGCCGAGGGGCACCGGCGAGGTGCGGCTGAAAGCCGACAAGCTCACCCGGCGCGGAGTCTTTCGGGACGTGAGCTTCGAACTCTGCGCGGGTGAAATCCTCTGCCTGACCGGGCTCATCGGCTCCCGGCGCACCGAACTCGTCAGGACGCTTTTCGGCGCCGACCGCTTCGACGACGGAACGCTGGAGATCGGCGGGCAACCGGCGGAATTTCGCAGCCCCAGAGGGGCGATGGCCGGCGGTATCGGCTTCGTTCCGGAAGACCGGCATCGCGACGGGCTGATGCTCGACATGACCATGACCGAGAACCTCGCCATGGCGACGCTCAATCGTTTCGTGCGCGGCCTCTTCCTCAGTCGGACCGCGATGGTCGCGGCGGCAAAGCACGCCATCGCGAGCCTCTCGATCCAGCCGCCGCACGGCAATCGAACGGTCAAACTTCTTTCCGGCGGCAACCAGCAGAAGGTGCTGCTCGGCAAGTGGCTGAACCGGACGCCGCGCATCCTTGTTCTCGACGAGCCGACCGTCGGCATCGACGTCGGCGCCAAAGCCGAAATCTACGCAATCCTGCGCCGCGAGCGCGAGCGCGGCGCGGCGATCCTTGTCGTTTCGTCTGATCTCGAGGAAGTGACGACGATCGCCGATCGCATCGGCGTCATGGTCTCGGGACGCCTTGTGGCCATTCACGACGCCGATGCCGTCGGCATGCACCAGCTCGTTCGCGAAATCGGGGGCGCCGAACAATGAGCGGGGGTGCAGGCACCGTGATCCCGCCCGCTATCTCGCGGCACCTCGCGCACAACGCGCTGCCGGTCGCGATCCTCCTGTTCGTGATCGCCCTTGCGCTTGCGCAGCCGGCCTTCCTCACACCGGACAACCTCATCGGGATCGTGCGTCAGGTCGCGCTCATTGGCATCATGGCGACTTGCACGACCTTCGTCATCATGACCGGGGGCGTCGACCTGTCGGTCGGGCCCGTGCTGGCGATTGCCGGACTGGTGTCGTTCTACTGCCTTGAGGCCGGCCAGCCGCTTGTGGTCGTCATCTTCGCCGGCCTCGCCACCGGCGCGCTGATCGGCATCGCCAACGGCCTGATCATAGCCTTCCTGCAATTGCCGCCGATCATCGTCACCCTCGCCACGCTCAGCATCGTGCGGGGCTCGGCGCTCATCCTCGGCGGGCCCGAGCAGCACCTCATCCGCGACAAGCCCGCCTACACTTTCATCGGCGCCGGCAACCTGTTTGGCCTGCCGTTCTCGATCTACATCTTCGCCGTGGTCGCGCTGGCGATGATTTTCGTGCAGCGGCGGACACCGCTCGGACTCCTGGTTGCCGCGGTCGGCGACAACGAGCGCGCCGCGCGTCTCAGCGGCCACCGCACCCGCGTGACCAAGACGCTCGTCTACGGCATTTCGGGGTTCGGCGCGGCGCTTGCCGGCATCATCCAGTCGTCCCAGGTCCATACCGCGCTGGCGACATATGGCCCGTTCGGGACGGAGCTCGACGTCATCGCCGCCGTCGTGGTCGGCGGCACCAGCATCATGGGCGGCAACGGCTCGGTGGCCCGGACGCTGCTCGGCGTCTTCTTCCTCGGCGTGATGAATAACGGCATGAACATCCTCAACGTGCCGATCGACATCCAGCTCATCGCCAAGGGGGCGATCATCGTCGTGGCGCTGGCGCTCGCCGCCCGGCGGCTCTAGGCAATTTCCGCGTGCCGGCGGCGGGTGATTTTTGCCGTTGCCGCTTCCTGCCAGTCCGTCGACCGTATCAAGGTCTCTTTTGCCGAGGCCAAATGAGCCCTGCAGGCAAGATCGACGATGGCGACGTTTCGGCTGAGCAGCGCGTCGATGTAGGTCAGGTGCTCGCGGATAGCGACCTCGTTGCGCTGGCGTTCGTCCTGCTTGTTCCACTGGTAGTGATAGTGAAAGATGAAGGTGATGATGTCGTAGAAGCTCTCGATGAAGCGGTTGGGCGCGGCCGAATTGACGAGGTGATGGAAGCGGCTGTCGAGGTCTGAAAAGTCGTGATAGCGCTGCTCGATCTCGCCCAGCAGCGACCGGTGTTCCTGGCGCAGTCCCTCGATCAGCAGCCATAGCGGCGAGTCGTCCGGCAACGCGGCGAAAGCCCGCGCCGAGCGCAGTTCGAACATCTCCCTGATCTCGAAAAGCTCGAGTGCAAAGCCCGCGGTAAACCCCTTGAAGACCCAGCCGGCGTTCGGTCGCTTCTCGATCAGGCCGAAGCGCTGGAAGCGGTTGAGGAACTCCCGGATGCCTGTGGTCGCGACGCCGAAGCGCCGCGCAAGGTCGAGTTCGTTGATGGTGGTGCCGGGGCGGGCGTTGTCGCGCAGCATCCATTCCATGAAGCGCCGTTCGACCTGGTCGGCCATCGGAATGGTCTCGGCTTCGGGAAATCGCTCGATCGCGGCGTGCGCGGGGCCCACCGTGCGGTGAGGCCCGCTGCCGACCAATAACCCCCTCTCCGAGAGTTCCGCGAGGACCTTGCGAACCGTCGTGCGGCTCACTCCCAGCCGAGCGCTCAGTGTGTTTTCGGACGGCATCGGCGCGCCATCGCCGAGCTTCGAAAC
>JBDTLN010000160.1:0-5712 GCA_039934795.1 Bauldia sp.
GATTCGATTCTCTCCTCGATGCCGCCGGTGGTGAAGTGGCCGTGAAGCTCGCCATTGGCGCTAACCGATTAAGCGGTTCCCGGCCTCGCGGATGAGCGCTTCCGCCTCGCCTGCGACGCCCTCGACGATGTCGCGTGCCGAGGGAACGTCGTGGATGAGGCCGACGGCTTCGCCGACCATGACCGCCGTTTCGGCGGCATCGCCGTCGGCTCCGGCGCCGGCGTAGCGCGGCCCCTCCGTCGCTAAGCGGTCGGCGAGTTCGCCCTCGCGTCCCTGCCAGCGCTCGCTGAAGCGGTTGCGCATGACGCGGATGTCGAACGGCTTCGGCCAGTCATAGCCACGCACCACGTCGATGGACGTGGTGCGAATCGTGTCGTCGCCGCCGGCGCCGAGCGCCGCCGCCTGAAGGTTGGCGTGGACCAGCGTCTCGCGGCTCGCCCAGAAGCGGGTACCCATCAGGACGCCGTCGGCACCGAGCATCAGCGCCGCGGCAAGGCCGCGACCGTCGGCGATGCCGCCGGCGGCAAGGATCAGCGTCGCTGGACTTTCGCGGGCGATAAGATCGGCGACTTCGGGAACGAGGGTCAGCGTACCCCGGCGCGCGCCGTGGCCGCCCGCTTCGCCGCCCTGGGCGACAATTATCCCTGCGCCGGCTTCGAGCGCCTCGCGGACATGGGCAATGGTCTGCACCTGGCAGATGAGAACGGCGCCCGATTCCCGGATCGATGCAGCAAACGGGCGCGGGTCGCCGAAAGAGAGCATCAAGGCTGCCGGGTGATGTACGAGGACCCGGTCGAGGAGTTCGGGGTGCTTCGCCAGCGACCAGGTGATGAAGCCGCAGCCGATGCGCTGGTTGCCGGCGGCCTCGAATTCGCGGTCGAGCCAAGCGGCTTCGCCGTAACCGCCGCCGATGAGACCGAGGCCACCCGCCGCCGAGACCGCCGCGGCCAGGGCGCCGCCGCCGACGAAGCCCATAGGCGCCGAGACGATCGGATGGACGATGCCGAGGCGCTCAGTGAGGCGGGTGCGGAGGGCCATGCTGCGGCGCCTACCTCCTCAGGTCGGAAAGGCGTCGGCGCGGCGTTGGAAACCAAGCCGGATGTCGCCAGTCCCGGGCCGGGCTAGGGTCCCGCAGCCGCCGGGGCGCGCTGGCCGATGTCGGTGCCGAATACCTTGTCCCAGAAACTGTTGGTGACGCCGAAATTGCCGCCCTCATTGGTGTAGTGGTGCTGCGCGTGGCGCCGCTTGAGACGGTAGAGATAGGTGTCGTGACCCAGATGCCAGTGATGAATGCCGTGATGGACGAAGGAGTACCAGAAATAGCCGATCATCAGGCCGGCGGTCAGCGCGGTGGACAGAAAGAACCCAAAAAGGAGCCAGCCCGGCAGGAACGAGAACAGGGCGAAGAAAACGATGCTCATCCAGAACGGCGTGCCGACAAGAGCCTGCTGCTCGTCGTGATGCACCTCGTGCATGGAGCTGAACATCGGCACGTGATGCAGCACGTAGCGGTGGATGATGTACTCCGCCAGGGTCCACAGCCCCAGCCCGGCAAGGCACATCGCCACCCAGCCGAGCCGCTCGGCGTTGGTTGCGTTGCCCATGACGACGACCGGCGCCGCCGCAACGATCAGGGGATAAAGGGCAAAGCCGCTGTAGTATCCCGTCCGCCCAAGTCGCATGCCGCCACCCTTTATTCCGAGATCCCTCGCGCGGCACAGCTTACCAGAGAGAGGCGCCGGAAGGCGAGAGTTTCCGGCCGGGTTCGAAGGGTTCTAAAGCCGCTATTGCGCCCCGGCAAGCATCTGCTGCAAGCGCTGCCTGAGAGCCGTCGCATCGGGGCGGAAGTCATTCTCGATCCACCACGATTCGAGGCCCTTGAGAATAGCACCGACGGCGGGTCCCCGCACGCTGCCGCTGCCGATAACATCCCGCCCGCCCAGCGGGAAAACTGGCGGCGGCCAACGCTCCGGCAGGCGATGGAGCTGCTCCGCGGCCGGGTCATCGGGCGACATGGCGGCCCACGCGACGCCGAGCGCCAAACCGTCGCACCAGGCTTCTGAACCCAACCCGTAGAGCGCGCGGCGGGATGCGGCATCGTCGGCGGGGGATCGCGTGAGTCTCGCGGCACTCACCGCCGCCGACATCCGGTCGCGCTGGACATTGGGGAGCCGGAGGCGCTCGGCGATTCGCGTCACATCCTCCTCGATTCGGGCACCCAGCGCCGCGAGTCGAAGCGTCTGGTCCGGAGGGACGCCGAGGACGGCCTCGAAAGCGATGAGGCGCCGGAGGGCGCCGAGATAGCCGACGCCGGCGAGGACGAGCGGCAGGATGCCGGCGTCCTGCATGAGGGTCGCGGCATCCAGGGCGCGCGGCGCCACAGCAAGGCGTCGCATCTCCTGGCCGATCCGCTCGGCCGACAGTTCGCGAAGCCCGCCGCGGCCGCGAATCGACGCCATCAGCCCGTCGCGATCGATATCGCCGACGCCATATTCGGCATGAAAGCGGAAGAGGCGGAGGATGCGCAGGTAGTCCTCGGCGATGCGCGTGTCGGCGTCGCCGATGAAGCGGATTCGGCGCGCGAGAAGATCGCCGTAACCGCCCAGCGGATCGTAGATTTTTCCTGACGCATCGACGGACAGCGCATTGACGGTGAAGTCGCGGCGCCCGGCATCCGCCGTCCAGTCGCGGCCGAAGCGGACGACGGCATGGCGCCCGTCCGTCTCGACGTCTTCGCGCAAGGTCGTGACCTGGTGGCCCTTGCCGCCGGCGACCAGCGTGACGGTGCCGTGCTCAATGCCGGTAGGCACCGCCTTGATGCCGGCCGCCGTAGCGCGGGCGGCGATCTTGTCGGGGGTGGCCGTGGTGGCGAAGTCGATGTCGACGTCGGCGACGGGAACGCCCATCAGGGCATTGCGCACCGCCCCGCCGATCACGCGCGTCTCGTCGCCCTCCACGTCGAGCGCGGCGAAGATCGCACGAACCGGCTGGCTGGCGAGCCAGTCGGCGCCGGCAAGGTTGGCCGGGGCGGTGGTCATGGCAGAAGCATCTCGTTCATCCGGGGGAGGTAAGGACGCAAATCGCGGCGGCGGCAAGTCTACCGCTACCCGTCGTGCTTCGGCGAGGCCACGCCTGCCCGGCCTCCGGTAGCGAACGCGTCCCACCAGGGCCTCCAGGGCGGACCGTCGGCGTAAACCGTCCAGCAAACTGCTGGCGTTTCAGGATTTTTGCCGCCACTACAACGGCGTATCGGTTTCTGGGCCGGCGTAAGGCCGGCGGTCGTGGAGCGGCGGATCGTGAAGATTGGCATTATCGGGTCGGGCGAGATCGGCAACGTGCTGGCGCGCCGGCTGAGCGGGCTGGGGCATCAGGTGGCGCTCGCCAATTCGCGCGGCCCGGCGAGCCTGGCGGGCCTCGCACGCGAGACAAGCGTGCGCCCGGTCGAAGTGGCGGAGGCTGCGAGCGCCCAGGACATGGTGATCGTCACGATACCCATGGGGAAGATCGCGACGCTCCCCAAAGGGCTCTTCAAGCCGGACGGAGCCGAGGTCATCGTCGATACCGGCAACTACTATCCGCGCGAGCGCGACGGCCGAATCGCCGACATCGAGGCGGGAATGCCGGAAAGCGTGTGGGTCAGCGGGCAGCTCGGCCGGCCGGTGATCAAGGCGTTCAACAACATCGCCGCCATCCGGCTGCTCCTTGCGACGCGCAAGGACAACCGGCCGCCGGGGCGCATCGCCCTTCCCGTCGCCGGGGACGATCCGCGCCACAAGGCGACGGTCATGAAACTCATCGAAGAGCTCGGCTTCGATCCCTTCGATTCCGGTAGCCTCGCCGACTCATGGCGCCAGCAGCCGACAACGCCCGTCTATGTCGTCGATTTTCCGAAGGAGCGCATCGGCGACGCTCTCGCAAGGGCGTCACGGGAGCGCACGCCCGGCTTCACCGGCAGCGCCGACAGCCCGGGCGACTGGGAAACGCCACGCTAGTCGATATGGCCGGGGACGAGCTTGCCGTCCTCGATGACCGCGGGGTGGTACGTGCCGCCCGGCGGGTCCCCCTGGAAGTTGATGAAGAAGAGCAGCGAGATGACCATCAGCGCGACGCCGCCGATGGTGAGACCGGCAATGGTGCGAACCGTCCAGTCGCCGAGATTGGCCGCGCTGCCGCGCGTCGCCATCAGCCAGAGGGCATAGGCGGCGAAAGGCAGAAGAAGGAAGATCGCGTTGAAGGCAAGGAACCGCAGCATCAGCCAAAAACCCGCTCATAGAGCCCGCGGATGATCCCCGCAGTGATGCCCCAGATATAGCGCTCCCCGAAGGGCATCTCATAGAAATAGCGCGTCGCGCCAAAGAACTCCCGACTGCCCCGCCGATGATTGGCCGGGTCCATGAGGAAGGAGAGCGGCACCTCGAAGACACTTTCCACCTCGCGGGGGTTGAGCGCCAGCCGGTGCTCCGGGTCGACCCGAGCGACGACCGGGACGATGCGGTAGCCGGTGCGGGTGAGATACGGGTCGAGATAGCCAAGCGTGCCGATGGCGGACGGCGCGAGGCCGATTTCCTCGCCCGCCTCGCGAATGGCGGCGGCGGCCGGGCCTTCGTCCTCCGGGTCGATCTTGCCGCCGGGAAAGGCGATCTGGCCGGCATGGGCCGAAAGATGCGGCGTGCGCTTTGTGAGGATGACACTCGCCAGCGGCTCCCGGGCGACCACCGGAATCAGCACCGCCGCGTCCCGGTAAGTACCGCCATCGTCGAGGAAGCCGGGATTGAGGTGATGGTCGCCGACGAGCCCGGCGCCGGCCGGCCGCGGCGCTTGGTCGAGCCTGGCGGCCGCCCGGGCGAAGAAGGTCGCCGGCGCGAAGCGCGAATCATCGGCTGCCTCAAGCGTCATGAAAGACTGGTCTCCCCGGGGCTTTCTGCGCCGGAACGCATCACAAATCCGTTGATACAGTATCCAGAGGCTTACGGCGCCTCGCTTCGCGCCCTCCTGAGACGCCCTTCAAGTTCAACCACGGCCACGGTTTTGCCGTGCTTGGCTTCCTTGATTGTACCTGCCGCCGCCATCCGGCGCAGGTTTTGCGCGTTTGGGTCCCCGCAGACTCGCGCGCGGCGCCATGCCAGACTGCCGTTGCAGCGGTGTCCGGGGCCATCGCCAGAAGCCTCGCCGGCCGGCGTGGCCAGCCTATATGGAGCAGCATGAGCGCCCTTACCCAACCCCCGCCTCCCCTCGATCCCGAAACCGTCCTTGCCGAAGCCGACGCCGCGGTCGCCCGCATCAGGGCGGCACGCGCCTCGATCGGTCGCGTCATCTACGGCCAGGAGACGGTCGTCGAACGATCCCTCGTTACGATATTGTCGGGCGGCCACGGCCTCCTCGTCGGCGTGCCCGGCCTTGCCAAGACCAAGCTGGTCGAGACTCTCGGCAAGGTGCTCGGCCTCTCGGAGCGGCGCGTCCAGTTCACCCCCGACCTGATGCCGTCGGACATCGTCGGCTCGGAAGTGATGGATCTGGCGCCGGACGGGACGCGCAGCTTTCGCTTCATCCGCGGGCCGGTCTTCACCCAGCTCCTGATGGCCGACGAAATCAACCGCGCCAGCCCGCGCACCCAGTCGGCGCTGCTCCAGGCGATGCAGGAGCACCACGTCACCGTCGCGGGCTCGCGCCACGATATGCCGAAGCCCTTTCACGTTTTGGCGACACAGAACC